>JBBQQZ010000005.1:0-30219 GCA_038215325.1 Tepidisphaerales bacterium
ACTTGAAGACCCGAAATACGCGCAGCAGACGAAGGGCACGGACCACTGTCAGGGACTGCGTGCCGGGAATAAACAAGCTCAGGTAAGTGGGAAGAATCGCCAGCAGGTCAATCACGCCATAGAAGCTGCGGGCGTAAAGCAAAGGCCTGCGCACACTGATGAGCCGCAACAGATATTCGATGCTGAAAATAATTGTAAAGAACCATTCCAGCGCCCAGAGCGCATGGCCGTATCTTTGTCGAATCGATTGAATGCTTTCGAGGAGAACGGTAAGAACACTGAGGAGGATGAGCGCAAACAGCACCACGTCAAACGCTTTGCCTGCCCCCGAATCGTGGTGAAAAATGATGTGATACGCTCGGTGCCGAAGGCCGGTGGACGCAGGCGTGTTGTCGCGAGACTCCGTCATGTCCTTGATTATACGTCGGCCACGGGTGGCCGTGCCGGTTGAAGCGTAGCCGCAGTTCCGTAGGTGTGCGCTTCACGATAAGCCTTAACCTGCTAAACCGTGATGCCGAACGCTTCCGTTCGCCGGTCGATCGCGTCGATATGAGTGTGGGCCATGGCGGGCGTGTCCGTGTTGGTGTTCCGAAGGATGATGCCTCAGCACATCGGACGACCCGCCGGCCCACTGTATTGGACTCGCCGTTGCAACTGGAGTTTGAATCCGCCCTCTAAAAATATCTATAAAAAACGGCGCGCGCGGCGCGATTGTCGTGACAAATGCGCAGCGCGCCGGGTCTATACGGAGAGGGTAGGGCGGGAGACCCCGCGTTGGTGGACGTAGATTTTGCAGCGCCAGCCGGAAGGCCCGCGCCCCAAGCCTCTCCTGTGGGTATACGGGAGTGGGAGTAGAACCGGAATATGCGATCGGCTTGTTCGTTCAAGGTGCGGGAGGCTGGCGGGAGTGGCGGTTGCGTGCTAGGTTTTCGGCGATGCGTACGTCACCGCTCGACCGTGATCCGATTCCGCAGCCCGCTTTGTATTCGCACATGGCGCCCCCGTGGCCTGCCAAATGGGTGGGGCCGGCGACGTTTGATCCGGACGGGACGCACCTGTTCGCGTATCGGCTGCGCGTGAAGCATCGCGGTAAGGTGCGCGTGCATGTGAGCGCGGACCAGCGGTATATCCTGTTCCTCGACGGCAAGCGCATCGGCCGCGGGCCGGAGCGGGGGGATTTGCGGCATTGGATGTACGAGTCGTATGACCTGGATCTGACTGGCGATCACACGCTGGTGGCGGTGTCGTGGTGGTTCAGCCCGACCTGCTCGACCCCGCCCGCCGAAGCGCAGCAGACGGTTCGGCCGGGGTTCCTGATGATGGCGGAGGGGGAGGCGGGCGATCAGATCGGGACCGGCAAGGCGGCGTGGGAGGTTAAGCAGGTTACTGGCGTGCGATTCGAGATCGCTCGTGGAACCCACACGTACTGCGCGATCGATCCGCGCATCGTTGTTGACGGACCGGCGTATCCCTGGGGCGTCGAGCGCGGCGAGGGCGCGGACTGGCAGCCGGTGAAGGTGATTCATAGCGCCTCGCTGGCGTCGCTGGTCTGGGAGTCGCACCCGTACTGGATTCTGCGGCCTGCGGTGTTGCCGGAGATGCGCGAAAGCGCGCATACCGGTGCCACCGTCCGGCATGTCGAGCAGGCCGCCGACGAACAGACGCAGTTGCAGGCGGTGGAAGCGAAAAACAATCTTGCCGCCGAGGCGAGCGCATGGTCGGGGGTTTTCGGCGGTGGCACGGTGGTGATCGCGGCGAACACGTCGCGGCGAGTGATCGTCGATCTGAACGACTACGTCTGCGCCTTCGCCGACATCTCCACCACCGGCGGGTGCGGGGCGACGGTACGGATTCGCTGGGCAGAATCGCTGTTCAGGTACGATCCGAAAACGCAGAAGTCGATCATGGACGTGAAGGAGAAGGGAAATCGCGGCGAGATCGAAGGCAGGCATTTTGCGGGCTATGGCGACACCTTCACCACCGACGGCGGGGCAAACCGCCGATTCGACCCGCTCTGGTGGGCCGCCGGGCGGTATATCGAGATCTACGTCCGCACGGGTGCCGACCCGCTGGTCATCAACGCGATCGATATCACTCGAACAGGCTATCCGTACGAGTTCACCTCCACGTTCAACGCCAGCGACGAGCGCCTGGCCGGCGTCATCCCGATGGGGCTTCGCACGCTTCAGATGTGCAGCCACGAAACGAGCATGGACTGCCCGTACTACGAACAACTCAACTACACCGGCGACACGCGCTTGCAGTCACTGGTGGCAATGACGTTCGCGCCCGACGACCGGCTGGTGCGCAAGGGCATCCAATTGTTCGACTGGTCGCGGACCGGCGACAGTTGGAGCAGTTCCCGCTGGCCGACACGGGTGGTGCAGACGATCCCGCCGTTCGCGCTGTGGTGGGTGGCGATGGTATACGACTACGCGGCGTACCGAGGCGACCTGGAATTTGTCCGAATGCACATGCCGGGTGTGCGATCGATTCTGGAGCGATGGCGTGGGCAGATCGACGACGAAGGCCTGCTGACGACGCCCGAGGGATGGAACTTTATGGATTGGGTGGGGAGCTGGCGAAGTGGAATGCCCAACGCCCACGCGGGATCGCGATGCGGCGTGATTCAGTGGCAGTTCGTCTACGTGTTGAAGCTGGCCTCGGAACTGGAAACGATGCTGAACGAGCCGCTGCTCGCCCAGCGCCACCACCAGACCGCCGCGATGCTCGCGGCGACCGCGGAGCGGGCGTATTTCGATCCGAAGCGCGGGCTGCTGGCGGACGACCCGGAGCACACGCGCTTCAGCGAGCACGCGCAGGCGCTGGCGATCATCAGCGGGCACCTGTCGGCATCGCTGCGGGATCGGGTCGCCAAGGGGCTGACCGAACCGGCAAGCGATCTGGCGAAGACGTCGATTTATTTCAGCCATTACACCTTCGAGGCGCTGCGGGAGGTGAATCGGGTGGACCTGCTGATCGACCGGATGAAGCTCTGGTTCGAGCATGAATTAATGGGGCTGTACACGACGATCGAGTCGCCGGAGCCGTCGCGGTCAGATTGTCACGCCTGGGGGGCGCATCCGCTGTTCCACTACTTCGGAACGATCCTGGGCATCCGACCGGCGGCGGCGGGGTTCGAGAAGGTAGTGATTACGCCCCGGCTGGGTCCGCTGGCGTCGGCGGCGGGAGAAATGACGCACCCCAAGGGGACGATTCGCGCGCGATTTGCGCAGGTCGATGGTCAGATCGCTGGCGAAATTGAATTGCCTGCGGGGGTGAGCGGCGAATGTCGGGTCGGCGATCGCGTCATTTTGTTGCAGTCGGGTCGAACACGTGTGGCATGAAAGGCGTCAGGTCGCTACCATGCTCGTCTTCGTTTTGGGAGACGGCGGCCGCGTGAAAAACTTATCGATCTGTTTGATTCTTTTGTCGATCTGTTTCGCATCCGGCTTCGCGCCCGCTCAGGATGACCTGGCCGGTGCCCGTGTAGCGCTGGCGGAACTGGAGTGGAGGGGCGCGATCCGGCGATACACCGCGATTCTCGAAACCGCCAAGCCCGGGTCTGCTGAATGGACCGAAGCCACCTACGGCCTCGGCATTTCCCACCACCACGTCCAACCCCCCAGCAGCGAGACGATCTCGGCCGCGATGCGGCAGTATCAGCAGATCATCGATCAGGCGTCCGATCAACGCTATGTCGCCCGCGCGATGATGAACATTGGCAGGGTGCATGAGCTTCGCGACTACCCCGAAGACGTCGTCGACCTGACGAAGGCCCGCGAGGCGTACGAAAAAGTGGTCGCGCGTTTTCCCAACGACCCGATCGCCGGTGAAGCGGTGCTCCGGGCGGCAAGCACGCTGGTGATGGCGTTCGACGAACCGAATTACGAACAGGTGAAGTCCGGGATCACGATGCTGGAAAAGTGGCTTGCCGCGCATCCCGACGACGCATTGGCGAGCGTGATGTGGCAGTACATCGGCGACGCTTATTTCCGCCCGCTTGCGGATTACGAGAACGCACTTCGTGCGTACGAGAACGTCGACCGATTGGGCTGGACCGACCAGGGCAATCAGGGTCCCTGGTACTGGCGAGCGGCGCAGCTGGCGGAGCGGTTTCTCGACAAGCCGGACATCGCGGCGAAGTATTACGCGAAAATCATCATGGAAACGCCGAACAGCGGTAAGGCGTATGAGTCGATGGAGTCGTTGCGCCGGCTAGGCAAACCGGTGCCCAGTTCGCCTCTGTTTGAGACCGTGGCGCCATCGACCCAGCCCGCCGCCGGCACGGCATCCACCCAACGGAGTGAGCCATGAGCATCGATACCCGCGCGGAGAAACCTGCCCGTCTCGGGGGCAACCTGCTGGGCGTGACGATGCTTGTCGTCGCGTTTGTGGTCAGCCTCATTGTCTCCACCGTCAACACCCTCCGCATCGAGCGCCCGAACGAGACAATCATCCGTATCGCGCACTGGCAGCTCGAAAAAGGCTACCGCGAAGCGCTCGACATCGCGATCAAGGAATACCAACGCCGCAACCCCGGCGTGAAGATTGAGCAGATGGGGGTGACTGAGAAGCTGTACAACCAGTGGATCAACACCCAGCTCATCTCCGGAACCGCGCCGGATCTGTGCGAAATGGGCCAATCGAATATGCTGACGAAGGACGAGTACACCGTTAAGTACTTCATCCCGCTCAGCAACCTCATCACCCGCCCGAACCCGTACAACGCCAACAACAACCTCAAAGACACGCCCTGGAAAGAAACGCTTCTCGACGGCATGCGAGGCGGGTTCCGCGAAGGACTTCAGGAATACTATGGCGTTCCGACCACGCTGATCTCGATGCGCCTTTTCGTGAATCGCACGCTGCTCAAGCAGGCGACCGGTTCCGACGCGCTCCCGGAAACGTTCGGCGAATGGATGGCGCAATGCCGGGCAATCCGCGAGTATGCGAAGAAGACCGGGCAGGAACGCTCGCTGATTCCGATTGTGTCGTGCTACGGCATCCAGAGCATCAAGGGCACGTACGAAGTGCCGTTCACCTCCAGTTACGAGCGTGAGCTTGATCTGGATCTCAATGGCGACGTGCTGCCGATCGAGACGTACATCGGCTACCGCAAAAAGCAGGTCACGCTTCAAGACCCGTCGATGCAGGCGCTGTTCAAATCGATGAAGATGGTCGGCGACCAGATGCAGCTTGGTTTCTCCGGAATGGATCGCCAAACCGCACAGTACACGTTTGCGAACCAGCGGGCGGCGTTTTTGTCGACCGGATCGTGGGACGCCAGCGGCGTGGCGCAGCAGGCGGAAACCTCCGGGTTTGACCTGGCGGTGATCCAGATGCCGCTGCCTGCCGAGGACGAGGAGTTCGGCGCGTATATCCGCGGGCGCCAGAACGAGGCGTCGTCAAACGGTGCCGGCGTGTATGGCGTTTACAAGAACAGCAAGCACGCGGAGCAGGCGCTGGATTTCATGATGTTCCTCACGAGTCGCGAGGGGAATGAAATCCTGAACCAGAACTCCGAATGGCCGCCGCTGACGATCGGGGCGAAGCCCTCGAAGCTGATGGAGCCGTTCCAGCCCGACCCGCGCGGGTACAACGCCCGGGTCAACCTGGGGTTCGGCCCGCGAGTCTCGCAGGTCATCAACGCGGAACTCGTGAACTACTTCCAGGGGTTTGCGCCTTTCAGCGAGTTTGAGAGGATCTACAACGAAGTCATTCTCGATCCCCGCCGCGGGGGGGACTGGGCGTGGTGGAACGAGTATGACCTGCGTCGTCGCGACGTTCGGAACAAGGAACGGGTGCTGGCGCAGGATCTGGCGCTGGAGTTGATCACGCCCGGTTCACGCGATCCGAATCGCACGCGGCGAGCGGTGCTCCAGCAGTTGACCCGGTACAACGGCACTGACTACCTATGGCTGTTCCGCACGGAGCGGGAAGCCGATCCGTTCGTGGCGTGGAAAGATTTTCAGCCCGTATTCCCGTAGCAACGTAAGCAAGAGAGAACCCGGTCCATGTCCACCACCAACACAGGCCTCACCCGCGCTCCGGCCGGCGGGGCAGGAAAGATTCACCCGCCCGGTTCCACGGGCGTCGCCCAGTCCGCGATCGCGGGATACTGGCAGCGGAGCAAGCTCTACCTCGTACTGATGGGGCTGATGCTTCCGTCGATCGCGGGATTGATCCTGTTCACCTATTACCCGCAGTACGGCGCGATCAAGTATTCGTTCTTCGACTGGGACGGTTCCGAAAGCCGCGAGGAGTTTATCGGGTGGAAGAACTACACCGATGCCTTCACGGTCGATCCGCTGTTCTGGCAGAGCTTCAAGCTGGTGCTGATCTTGCTGGCGGCGAACGTGCTGAAGATGTGGCCGTCGATCATGGCGGCGATCGTACTGCACCGGCTCAAGAGTGAGCGGTTTCAGTACATCTACCGCGTACTGTTCGTCGTACCGATGATCATCCCCGGCGTCGTGTCGCTGCTGGTGTGGAAAAGCTTCTACGACGGCAACACCGGCGCACTCAACGCCTTTTTGAACGCCACGGGCCTGATGTCCGCGCTCGACTGGCTGGATCGCACGATGGCGGGCGATGGCACGTCGGTGGGGCTGGTGAATACGGGGATCGCCAAGGCCGTTCGCGATCAGTTTGAGATTTTCGGAATCCACGGCATCTGGTGGATGATCATCATCGGTGTGCTGCTGATCATCGCCCGGATGATCAGCGGGAACATCAAGAAAAACCGCGCCAACCCGATCGCACCGTACCTGTCCGGCGGGGCGGCGCTGATGATCATCGTCGGCTTGGCGCTAGCGCTGGTCTTCTGCACCTGGCCGACCCGGCCGATGAACGTGTTCTCGATGGGAACCACCCCCTGGCTTGGCAATCCGAACCTCATCATCCCCAGCGTCATCTTCTGGGGCTTTCCGTGGGTGGGCACGGTCGGCGTGCTGATTTATCTCGCGGGTCTTCAGAACATCAGCATCGACGTCTATGAAGCCGCCGAACTCGACGGCGTGGGGTCGATCGGCAAGTTCTTCCAGATCGAACTCCCGCTGATCATGACGCAGGTTCGCATCAACCTGATCTTCATGACCATCGGAACCATCACCGACTACGGCTTCTTCCTCCTCCTTCTCGGCCCGTACGGCGGACCGGGGAGCAAGGGCATGGTGCCGGGTCTTTACATGTACAGCGCGGCATTTATCGAACAACGTTTTGGCTACGCGTGCGCCCTGGGCATGATCCTGTTCGTCATCCTGTTGTCGATCACGATCTTCTATCAGCGGTACGTGAGAGTGGATAAATAGCGAGAAGTGGTCAGTGGTCAGTGGCGAGTGCTCAGTTTGATTTCTGACCACTGACCACTCTCCACTGACCACTATTAATCATGGCAACACGCATTTCCAAACCTCGTGAAGCGACCAAGCACGTCCTGATCCTGTTCGTGCTGTTCTTCGCTTTCTTCCCGCTGTACCTGATGGTGATCATCAGCTTCAAGGACAACCGTCAGTTCACCAACAACCAGTTTCTGCCCGACCCCATCAGCACGTGGAAGTGGGAGAACTGGGCCAAGGCGTGGGACACGGTCAGCAACTACATTGCCAACTCCATCGTCACGTCGATGGGCGCGGTGGTGCTCTGTCTCATCACCGCCACCCTCACCGCGTACGTGATGGCCCGCTACAAGTTCTGGGGGAAGGAAGTCATCTACTACCTGATCATCGGCACGATGTTCCTTCCCGGCACTGCCGCCACGCTGGTGACGCTGTTCGAGTTGATCAAGTCGCTGGGCATGATCAACAAGCTCTACGCGCTGGTGCTCGTCGGCGCGGTCGGCGGGCAGGTGACGTGCATCTTCATCCTCAGGCAGTTCATCGAAGATATCCCCAAGGAACTCTTCGAAAGCGCCCAGATCGACGGCGCGGGGCACTTCCAACAGATCCGGCATATCGTCTTCCCCATGTCCGGCAGCGTCATGGGCACGCTGGCGATCATGCAGTTCATCGGCCAGTGGAATAACCTGATGCTCCCGCTGATCGTGATGCGCGATGACGCATTGCTGACCGTGCCCGTCGGCCTGATGCGACTGGACGGCGAATACGTCAAAGAGTGGGGCGAGTTGATGGCGGGGTATACGATCAGTTCGATCCCGCTGATCATCCTGTTCCTGTTCACGATGCGCCTGTTCGTGAAGGGCCTGGCGGCCGGCGCTGTGAAGGGTTGATTTCAGCCGCGGCTCGTCCCCGCGCCTACGATATCGCATGCGATCCGCTGCCGCCTGCATGGTCTTGCTGCTTGTTGCCTTCGCGCACGCCGAGGCCGATCTCACCCGCATGCGGGAAGATGCCGGCGCGAAGCAGGCGGATGTCGCAAAAGCCTCCCAATCGATCGTCAATCTTACCAACGCGTTTCGCAAGGAGCAGGGGCTTGCCGAGGTGAAGGTGAACGACCGCCTCGACGCGACGGCGAAGGCGTTCGCGGCGTTCATGGCGAAGGAACTGAAATACGGCCACGAAGCCGATGGCAAAACGCCCTCCGACCGTGCCACCGCCAGCAGATACGACTACGCCCTGGTCCTGGAAAATATCGCGTACCAGTTCCAATCCGACGGGATCTCCACGGAACAACTGGGGACTGACCTCACCGTCGGCTGGCAGAACTCGCCCGGGCATCGCAAGAACATGCTTGATCCGGACGTCACGGAGACAGGGGTCGCGATCGCGCGCAGCGAAGGCGGGATCTACTTCGCGGTACAGATGTTCGGCCGGCCCAAGAGCGCGATGATTGAGATCAATGTCACCAACAAAAGTCGCAAGCCGATCCGCTACACGCTTTCCGGCGAGTCGTTCGACCTGCGTGCCCGTGCCGGGCGAACCCACGGCGTGGCGCGCCCGCCGACGATCACCTTCGAACTGCCCGCCGGCTCGAAGCAACCGGATGAGTCGAAACTGAAGCCGCTCAAAGCCACCACCTACACCATCACCGACGCCGGCGACGGCGTGGCGGTGACGGTTCGTTGACGCAGAGGAGTTATCACTTCAAGTTCATCAAAACTGATATGATAATGGTCGCGGAAATTCATTCCGTCACCGTCACGCTGCTGCACACGCGCAACGGGTACTTGCAGCGGTAGGGGCACGAGCGACAGGGTGACGCCGAACAATCTCCTCGGGATGCACCATGTTCGTTGCGCTAAACACGTGACACGCAGCAAGGTCATCGGCAAGATGGTGGAATATGGCACAGAAAGTCATCCGTGATCCGGTTCACGATGTCATCTCTCTCCAGACGGAATTGCCGGTGGATCGGCTGCTCTTCCAGTTGATCGCGTGCCCGGAGTTCCAGCGCCTGCGCCGCATCCGCCAGCTTGGCATGGCGAGCCTGGCGTACCCCGGCGCGGATCATTCGCGCTACAGCCACAGCCTGGGCGTGATGGAAACGGCGCGGCAAATCCTCGATCATCTGTCGCGGTCGCGCCCGATCGACGAACTCGACCGCGCCGCGTGCCTGTCTGCGGCGCTATTGCACGACCTCGGGCACGGGCCGTTCAGCCACGTGTTCGAGCGCGTCAGCGGCATCAAGCACGAACTGCTCACCTACCGCGTCATTCTCGACCCGGCCAGCACCATCTTCACCACGCTCAGCGCGTTCGATCCGTCCCTCCCCGAACGTGTCGTCCAACTCTTGCAAGGCAAACCAGGACGCACGTACCTCTCCGATACCCTCTCCAGCCAGCTCGACGCCGACCGGCTTGACTACCTCCTGCGCGACAACCTCATGACCGGCAGCCAATACGGCAACTACGACCTGCGCTGGCTTCTGCAAGCGATGACCATCGAGCCGCAATCCGGACGGCTGGCGGTGACGTGGAAGGGCGTGAGCGCGGTCGAGGCGTATCTACAGGCGCGGTATCACATGTACCGCAACGTCTACTTTCACAAGGTCGTCCGCGCCGGCGAAGGGATGGTGAAACTGGTATTGCAGCGGGCGCGTCGGATGGCGGTTCAGGACCGGCTCGAATGGCCGCCGCGGGAGGATGCGGTCTGCAAGCTGCTGACGGGGCAGCAACTTTCGATCGAGGAGTTCATCGAGCTGGACGATGTGACGGTGTTGCAGTGCTTCAAGCAATGGATGCGCAGCGACGATCACGTGCTGGCGTCGCTGTGTCAGGGATTGCTGTATCGGCGGCTATTCAAGACGATCGACCTGACCCGCGTCCACGACCCCGCGAAGCTGAAGCAGATCGTGACCAACGCTCAGTCGATCATTGACGAGAATGGCGGCGAGAGCGCCTACGCGATGTTCTACGACGAACCCGCCGACACGCCTTACAAAGCCAGCCCGACCGAACCGACCGCCGCCAGCGAGATCATCATCCTCGAGGCCGACCAGTCCGTCAGCACGCTTGCCGAGATCTCGCCGTTCATCGAGGGATTAGTCCAGCAACTCACCTTCCGCCGGCTGCATGTCAGCGAGGTGTGGCGCGGGAAAGTGGAGTCGGCGATCGCGGGGAGAATCTGAATGACGACTGTGGCGTGACGGGTGTGGCGTGAAAGAACCGCCTGCTGGTCTTTCACGCCACACTCATCACGCCACACGCATCATTTCCCAAACACCACGGACCGGTCGTGGTTGCCGTGTTCTTGAAGGTAGGCCATCAGCATCGCGATGTAGCTGCTTTTGATGATCGGGGCCTTCGACAGGCCCAGCGACTCACGCACGCGCATCACGGTCGCTTCGTCCGGCCCTTCGATTTCGACGTAAACGCCCAGATGGGGCAGTTCGTCGAGTTCGATCGAGCACTTCTCGTGCTTCCACTTGTGCCGGCGTTTTTCGAAGCTCAGCACCTTCTGGTAGCCCAGCGCGATGAGGAATTTCTCGGCGTCCTTCGGGTTGCCGACGTCCATTTCCAGTTCTTCGCGGCTCTTCAGCTTGCCGTGCAGGCGGGGGCCTTTGAACGTGCAGACGTAGGTTTCGCTCCCGTCGGAGGTGCTCCGGTTCACCCGCAGGCGCAGACCCTGGTCGGCGGCGAGGAGCGAGCGGTCTTCGGTGTCGAAGAAGGTGTTGATCTCAAAGATCTCGCCCGCTTTCGTCGCGCCGATCGATTCCAGCTTCGCCCGGACCACGTCCAGACTCGCCACCTTCATTTTTGCTTCAATTTCAACTGCCATGTTTCATATTGCCGATTGGCGATCGCCGATTGCCGAATGAAAACGTGGAAACCGCAGATTACGCAGATTTCGCAGATTAAGAGCGATGCCTTAAAAATCTGCGTAATCTGCGTAATCTGCGGTTCCCTCCGTCTGCTTTCAGCGGCCGGGAATCGCGGGTCGGCAATCCTTTAGTTCACAACGTAATTAACCATCTTCTTCGGAACATACACGCGCTTGCGGATGGTTTTCCCTTCGAGCCACGGTTTAACTTTCTCCGAGCCTTCAACCAACTGGAAAATCATTTCTTCATCCGCGTCGGCGGCCACCACGAGCTTGTCGCGGAGCTTGCCGTTCACCTGCACGGGCAGCTCGATCTGCGTGTCGATCAGCTTGGCAGGGTCGTACTTCGGCCAGTGCGCGGTCTGGATCGACGGGGCGTGGCCCAGCTTCTCCCACAGTTCTTCAGCGATATGCGGGGCAAAAGGCGACAGTAGAATCACCATCGCCTCGGCCAGCGCGCGGGGCACCTCGGTCAGGCCGGTGATCGCGTTGTTCAGCTTGAAGATCTCGGCGATGGCGGTGTTGAAACGCAGGGTTTCGATGTCCTCGCCGATCTTCTTGATCGCGCGGTGCAAATGCCGATCCAGTTCGTCCGGGATCGGGCCGGCCACGATGCTGGCGACCTTGTTGTTCTCGTCGTCGCCCACCAGATTGCGCCACACGCTCGACAGCAGCCGGTACAACCCGACGATATCGCGCGTGTTCCAAGGCTTCTGGGCTTCCAGCGGGCCCATATACATCTCGTACATGCGGAACGAATCGGCGCCATACTCGCTGACGATGTCGTCGGGATTGACGACGTTGCCGCGGCTCTTGCTCATCTTAAAGCTGCGGGCATCGACCGCGATCTCCGGGCGCGAACGCAGGACGTAGCGATCGCCTTTCTTCTCGACCAGTTGTTCGATCACCGGCGTCGCGTAGTGCTTCTGCCCGGTGGTCTTGTGAATGCCTGCCATCTTCAAGCCCTGGTCGGTGGCTTCTTCGGAGATGCTCGCGAACTCCGTCGCGCTGATTGCGCCGCCGCCGGGGGTTTCGAAAAAGTGGTATTCGGTTTCGCCCAGGATCAGCCCCTGATTCACCAGCCGCTGGAACGGCTCGGCGGTTGAAACAAAGCGCAGGTCGAACAGCACTTTGTGCCAGAACCGCGCGTACAGCAGGTGCAGCACCGCGTGCTCGACACCGCCGACGTACAGGTCCACCGGCATCCAGTACGATTCCTTGCCCGGATCGACCATCGCATCGGCGTTGTCCGGATCGATATAGCGCAGGTAGTACCAGCAACTGCCCGCCCACTGGGGCATGGTGTTGGTTTCGCGAGACAAGTTGCGCGTTGCGAGCTGCGGGTTGCGAGCGTGGTACTTCAGCCAATCCTTGGCCTTGCTCAAAGGCGGCTCGGGCGTCCCGGTGGGTTTGAAATCGGCCATCTCGGGCAACGTCACGGGCAGCTCGTCTTCGCCAACGGCGTAGTGGTTGCCGATGTTGTCCAGCACGATCGGGAACGGTTCGCCCCAGTAGCGCTGACGTGAGAACAGCCAGTCCCGCAGCTTGTAGTTGATGCTGCGATGCCCGACGTTCTGGATCTCCAGAAACTCGATCATCCGCTCCTTCGCCTCAACGGTGGTCAGGCCGTCGAGGAAGTCGGAATTGACGGCGACGCCGGTATCGGTGAAGGCTTTGTCGCCCGGCGTCATCCCGGTCAGGGGTTGCACGACCTGGCGGATCGGCAGGACGAATTTTTGCGCGAACGCCCAGTCGCGATCATCGTGCGCGGGCACCGACATGATCGCGCCCGTGCCATAGCCCATCAGCACATAGTCGGCGATCCAGATCGGGATTTTTTCGTCGTTGGCAGGGTTGATCGCATACGCGCCGGTGAAGACGCCGGTCTTATCCTTGGCATCCTGCATGCGGTCACGCTCGGACTTGCCCTTCGACGCCGCGAGGTACGCCTCGACGGCAGGCTTCTGCTCGGGCGTGGTGATCGAATCGACCAACTCGTGCTCTGGGGCCAGCACCATGTACGTGGCACCGAACAGCGTATCGGGACGGGTGGTGAAGACGGTGATTGCGGGTAGATCGTCGGTCGTGGGTCGTGGGTCGGATTCATCGGCCGTGACCCCCGACTCGCGACCAGCGACCGACGATGCGTCGATATCAAAATCCACTTCCGCGCCGACGGATCGGCCGATCCAGTTCCGCTGCATCTCTTTCAGTGATTCCGGCCAGTCGAGCGTGTTTAGGTCTGCCAGCAGGCGGTCGGCGTAGGCGGTGATGCGGAGCATCCATTGCCGCATCGGCCGGCGTTCGACGGGGTAGCCGCCGACTTCGCTCTGGCCGTCGATCACTTCCTCGTTCGACAGCACCGTGCCCAGACCGGGGCACCAGTTCACGGGCGCTTCGTCGGTATACGCCAGCCGCTGTCCGTCGAGGATTCCGCGCTGCTCGGCGGGGTCGAAGCTGCTCCATTTGCGATACGTGTTCACGTCGCCGCTGATCGCCTCCATCCCCTCGGGCACGGGGCTGATGTGGATCGACCCGTCCGGCGCTACCACCAGGTTGTCGTTCTCCAGCTCCGCCACCAGATGGCCGATGGGTTTGGCCTTGCTGTCAAACGGATCGAAGTAGCTGTTGTACAGTTGCAGGAAAATCCACTGCGTCCAGCGGTAGTATTTTGGATCGGTGGTGTTGATCTCGCGATCCCAGTCGTAGCTCAGGCCCAGCATCTGGATCTGCTTGCGGAAGTTATTGACGTTGGCTTCGGTGGTGACGCGCGGGTGCGTATTGGTCTTGACCGCATACTGCTCCGCCGGCAGGCCGAAGGCGTCCCAGCCCATGGTGTGCAGGACGTTGTGGCCCTGATGCCGGTAATAGCGAGAGACGATATCCGTGGCGGTATAGCCTTCCGGATGCCCCACGTGCAGCCCCGCGCCCGACGGATACGGGAACATATCCAGGATGTACTTCTTTGGCCGATCCCCGGCCTCCTTCGGGTCCAGCGCGCGGAACGTCTTATTCTCCAGCCAGTATTTCTGCCACTTCTTTTCGACGCTGGTGGGGTTGTAGGGCATAGAACATTGTAGTGTACGAAAACACCCGCCGGACGCCACGTTCGCGGATTTGCTTGATTCCCCTCCCATGCGTACATGGGAGAGGGAATAAAGCGATGCCGTTTGATCTTCTGCACCAGAACGCATTTCAGACTGGACCGCGCCGGCTCAATCGCTAAGGTTCTCCGCATGGCCAGCCTCATCGACATCCCTGCCAAGCCGTCGCGTCTTGATCCGTTGCTCCAGCCCATCCACGCGTTCCTCGCTGCGGAGTCGGCGGGCGGAATTATCCTGCTCCTTTCTGCGGTCGCTGCGCTGATCTGGGCAAACTCGCCTTGGGGCGACAGTTACGCCCACTTCTGGCACGCCAAGCTCGCGATCACTTTCAGCGGGCACTCGTTCGCGATGTCGCTCGAACACTGGGTCAACGACGGCCTCATGGTCATCTTCTTCCTGCTCGTGGGATTGGAGATCAAGCGAGAAGTCATCATCGGCGAACTCGCGTCAGTCCGCCGTGCGTCGCTGCCGATCGCCGCGGCGATTGGTGGCATGGTCGTGCCGGCAGGCATTTACATCGCGATCAACGCCGGCGGGCCAGGGGCGCGCGGGTGGGGCGTGCCGATGGCGACCGACATCGCCTTCGCGGTGGGCGTCCTCGCGCTCGTTGGTCGCAACGTGCCCACCAGCGTCAAGATCTTCCTCCTGGCGGTCGCGATCGTCGATGACCTGGGCGCCGTGCTCGTCATCGCCATCTTCTACACCAGCGAAATCTCGCTGCCCGCGCTCGGCGTGGCGGGCGGGTTCCTCGCGGCGCTGGTGGCGTTGAACGCGCTCGGAGTCCACCGGCCGCTGCCGTACCTGCTGCTGGGCGTGGGCCTGTGGGCCGCCACGCTCGCCAGCGGCGTACACGCCACCGTTGCCGGCGTGCTGCTGGCGTTCACCATCCCCGCCAGCCGATTGATCGAGGAAAAGCCCTTCAGCGACTACGCCCGCAAGATGCTCACCCGTTTCGATCGCGACACCTCCGCCGCGCCCGATAAAATCAGCGAGGACCAAAGTCACTGCCTTAAGGCGCTCGAAGAAGCCTCGCAAGCGGTGCAGACGCCTTTGGCATTGGTCGAGCACGCGCTCTTGCGCCCGGTGGCGTTCCTGATCGTTCCACTCTTCGCCCTCGCCAACGCCGGCGTCGATCTGCGCACCGGTGCCGCCGACGCCATCGCCCAGCCGGTCACCTGGGGCGTCTTCCTCGGTCTGCTGGCGGGCAAGCCAGTCGGCGTGTTGCTCGCATCCTGGCTGGCGATCAAGACCGGCATCGCCTCGTTGCCCGATGGCGCAACCGTACGGCAGGTGGTGGGGGTGTCGTTCCTGTGCGGCATCGGCTTCACGATGTCCCTCTTCGTCGCCAACCTCGCCTTCCCGGGAGACGTCGCACTCCTCTCTGCCACCAAACTCGGCATCATCGCCGCCTCCCTCCTCAGCGGCGTCGCGGGCGGAGTGCTGATTGCGACGGCGAAAACGCGGGCGCGGGCCTGACAGAGACGCGGCCGCTTGGGTCTATGCACGAAAGGTGGGATGGGCCCCACCGAGGGCTGTACGGAGTTGATGAACTCCAGACACGGTGCCACAGGTCGGCGTACTCGCAGACCTGTGCTTCTCCTCATACCGACCTCCGCAGGTCTCGGCGTACCGCGACCTGTGGCACCCGGCTTGTCAGGAGCAATAGATGGGGTCAGTATCAGTCCGATTGGTGTGCATCGATGCCCCATCGGTGGCTAATGAGTCTGCTGGGGAATCGCGCGGATTCGTATCGAATCGGGGACGCGACGTTACCCCGGCGTCACGTCGCGGAACTTGCGGATGCGGGGTTTGAAATCGCCGGTGATGAGGCGGGCACCGGAGGAGCGGAAGAGGTAGGTGTAGATCCAGTTCACCATGACCGTCATCTTCGAGCGGAACGTGATCAAGAACATCAGGTGGATGACCGACCACATCATCCAGGCGAAAAGCCCGGTGAATCGCCAGCCTTTGATTTCGGCGATCGCCTTGGCTTTGCCGATGGTCGCCATGCTGCCTTTGTCCCAGTAGTCGAACGGGATGCGTTTTTCGAGGCGTACGTTGGAGAGGATTTCCTGCCTGATGATCTTGGCGACGTGGGTGCCCATCTGCATGGCGGCGGGGGCGACGCCGGGGACGGGGTGCTTGGATTCGCCGTAGGTGGCGCTGGCGAGATCACCGGCGATGAAGACCTTGGGGTGACCGGGGACGGAGAGATCGGGATTGACGACCACGCGGCCGGAGCGGTCGAGTTCGACGCCGAGGGTTTTGCCCAACGGCGACGCCAGCACGCCGGCCGCCCAGATCACGTTGTTCGCGTCGATGCGTTCGGCACCGATCATCACGCCGTGGTCGTCGATCTCCGTGACACGGGCGTTGAGGCAGACCTCGACGCCGAGTTTTTCGAGATCCTTCCGGGCGTGTTCGCTGAGCCTGGGATCGAAGGTCTTTAGCACGCGGTCGTTGGCTTCAACGAGCAAGACGCGGGCGGTGGAGGTATCGACGTAGCGGTAGTCTTTCTGGATCTCCTGCACCGCGATCTGGCGAAGCGCGCCGGCGAGTTCAACGCCGGTGGGTCCGCCGCCGACGACGATAAAGGTGAGCTTGGCGCGGCGGGAGGCTTCGTCGAGTTCGTTCTCGGCTTCTTCGAACGCCAGGAGGATGCGTTTGCGGATGTGCAGGGCGTCGTCGATGGTCTTGAGACCGGGCGCGCGTTCCATCCATGCGTCCTGGCCGAAGTAGGAATGCGTGGCGCCTGTGGCGAGGACAAGGTAGTCGAAATCGATCTCCTGCGAGCCGTCAACGCAGAGGCATTTGCGGGCCAGATCGATCGATTTCACGTCGCCGAGCACGATCTCGACGTTCTTTTGTTTGCGGAAGATCGGGCGGATCGGAAACGCGATATCCGCAGGCGACAGCGCGGCGGTGGCGACCTGATAGAGCAGCGGCTGAAAGAGGTGGTAGTTATGCCGATCTACCAGCGCGACATTGACCGGCACATCCGCCAGCCCCTGCACAACCCGCAGCCCCGCGAACCCCGCTCCGATGACGACGACGTTGGGACGGTGAGGGCGGGGCATGGGATTGATCTCGCTTGTGTTCAGATCGCGGAGGTATGTGGCGTGATGAGTGTGACGTGAAAGAAATGGCGTTTCCTTTCACGTCACACCCGTCACGCCACACGCATCACTATGCTCCCGCGTGCGCCGCTTCGTCTTCGGTCGAAGCATGTCTTTCGCGGGCTTTGCGGCTGACCTTTTCGGTGAGGGTCTGTACGACGTAGTACAGCACCGGGATGAACAGCACGCCGAGGATTGTAGCCCCAAGCATGCCGCCGACCACTGCCGTTCCCAGGGCTTGTCGGCTGTTGGCACCGGCACCGGAGGCGAGCATGAGCGGGACGCAGCCGAGGATGAACGCGAAGCTGGTCATGAGGATGGGCCTGAATCGCGTGACGGCGGCCTCGACGGCGGCGTCGGCGACGCTTTGGCCGGACTCACGCCCGGTGCGGGCGAACTCGACGATCAGGATCGCGTTCTTGGCCGCCAGACCGACGAGCAGCACCAGTCCGATCTGGGTGAAAATGTTGTTGTCGAGTCCGCGCAGGATCAGGAACGTCATCGCGCCGATAATCGCCAGCGGGATCGACAGCGCCACGCTGAACGGGAGCGACCAGCTTTCGTACTGGGCCGCGAGAATGAGGTACACGACGAGGATGCCCAGCGCGAAAACGACCGCCGCCTGTCCGGCGGTTTTTCGCTCCTGAAAGCTGACGCCCGACCACGCCACCCGCATGCCGTTGCTCTTGACGGAATCGAACACCGCTTCGGCGGCGTTCATCGCCTGCATGGAGGAGATGCCGACTCCCGGCTCGCCTTGCACGGCCGCAGCCTGCTCCTGGTTGAAGCGCTCGACCCGCTCGGGGCCGTATGAGCGTTCGACGGTCGCGAGTGATCCCATCGGAACCATGCTGCCGTTGGGATGTCGGACTTCAAGCTTCAGAACGTCTTCGATCGCGCTGCGGTACCTGCTGGCCGCTTGCACGGTCACCTGGTAGGTACGGCCTTCGTAGTTGAAATCGTTGACGTAAGCCGAGCCCATCGACGCCGACAACGTATCAAACACCCGCGCCGGCGGGATGCCGAGACGCAGGACTTTTTCTCGGTCGATGTCCACGAAGTACTGCGGTACGCCGGCCCGGAAGGCACTGAACACGTTGCGGATTTCGGTGTTGGTGCCCGAGGCACCCATCAGCGCGCCGGTGGTCTGCTGGATTTGTTCGCGCGTGACGTCCGGATCCGACAGGATTCGCATGTCAAAACCCGCCGATGTGCCCAAACCGGGAATGGGCGGGAACTGGAAGGTGAAACTGAACGCTTCTTTGATCCCCATCAGCTTGCCCTGCACCTCGCCGCGCAAGGTTTCGATGGTGCGTCCCTGCGGCAGTCGTTCGTCCCAGGGTTTGAGCGTTGCGAAGACGGTTGCCTTGTTCGAGCCGTTGCCGGCGATGATCGAGAACCCGGGCAGGCCGGTGTTGAATAAAATGCCGTCGGTGTTGGTCATCACGTCGGCGACCTTGTTCACCACCTCGACGGTGCGCTCCTGGCTGGCGGCGTCGGGAAGCTGGATGTTGGTGACGAAGAAACCGTTGTCCTCCAGCGGCAGGAAGCCGGTGGGGACTTTCTGGAGCAGGAAGTAGGTGAGGACCATGATCAGCGCGAACCCCGCCAGCGAGAGGGGGGCAACGCGGATCAGCCCGCGGACGACGTGGCGGTACTGGTCGGTCACCCATCCGAATCCGGCGTTGAAACCGCGATTGAACCAGTTCGGCCGATGGTCTTTCTTGTGCGGCTTGAGGAAGATCGCCGCCATCGCGGGGGAGAGGGTCAGTGCGTTCACCGCGCTGAGGAACGTGCTTGCGGCGATGGTAAGGGCGAACTGGCGGTAGAGTTCGCCGGTGATCCCGCCCAACAGCGCCGCCGGCACGAACACCGACATCAGCACCAGCGAGATCGCGATGATCGGGCCGAACACCTCGCTCATCGCGCGGATGGTCGCCTCCTTGGGCGCCAGGTGGTGGACGGACATGTTTCGCTCGACGTTTTCGACGACCACGATCGCATCATCGACGACGATGCCGATCGCCAGCACCAGGCCGAAGAGCGTAAGGAGATTAATACTGAACCCGAAGAGCTGCATGATCGCGAACGTACCGATCAGCGAGACGGGGATGGTGATCAGCGGAATGAGCGTGGCGCGCCACGAGCCCAGGAACACCAGCACGACGATGATGACCAGGCCGACGGCTTCGTAGAGCGTCTTGTAGACTTCCTTGATCGACGCTTTCACGAACTCGGCGGTGTCGTAGATGGTGTAGACGTCGATGCCGGGGGGGAAGCGGCCTTCGGCCTTGAAGGCCTTCAGTTTGGCAGTGACGTCGTCGGCGATCTGCACCGCGTTGGCACCGGGCTGCTGGTACACCAGGATCGTCGCGCTGGGCTTGCCCTTGAGGCGCGAGCCGGTGTCATACGACCGGGCGCCCAGTTCCACCTCCGCCACTTCCTTCAGGCGGGTGATGCGGGTGCCTGCGGTTTTGACGATGATGTTCTCAAATTCCTCGACGCTGGTGAGACGTCCTTGCGTGCTGAGGATGTACTGGAAATTCGTCCCCGCCGGCGCGGGGGGCTGGCCGACCGAGCCGGCGGCGACCTGCACGTTCTGCTGGCGAAGCGCGTCGACGATCTCGGTCGTCGAGAGCTCGCGGGCGCGAAGTTTGCTCGGGTCCAGCCAGATGCGCATCGAATAGTCTTTGACCGGGATGACGTTGACCCCGCCCACGCCGGGAACGCGGCTGAGTTCGTCGCGCAGTTTCAGGTTGACGAAGTTCGACAGGAAAAGGTCGTCGTACGCGTCCTTGTACTGCTCCTCCTGCGCGCTGATCGACAGCACCTGCACGATGCTGGTCGACTGCTTACGCGTGGTGATGCCTTGTCGCTGGACTTCCTGGGGCAGTCGCGGGACGGCGGTGGCGACGCGGTTCTGGACGAGCACGGCCGCGATATCGACGTTGGTGCCCAGCTCGAACGTGATGTCCAGCGAGTACGAGCCGTCGGAGTTGGAGCTGGAGGACATGTAGATCATGCCCTCGACGCCGTTGACTTCCTGCTCGATCGGCTGGGCGACGGTGTCAGCGACCACCTGCGCGTTGGCACCGGGGAACTGCCCCGACACGCGAATCACCGGCGGGGTAACCTCCGGGTACTGCGAGATCGGCAGGTTCATGTACGCCGCCACGCCCGCGATAACGATCAGAATGGACAGGACCGTCGCGAAGATTGGTCGGTTGATGAAGAAAAAACTGAACATGCGAACCTCTGTTCGTGGGGCGTGGTGGGTGTGCCGCGGAGGAGAACGATTCATCTCTCTCGCGACACGGGAAGCACGCCGCACGCATCGTGCGGGCTATTGAATCGTCGTTGTCGCGGGCTGCGTGGCCGGCCGGGTGGTCGCCCGGGTGGTCGGTTGTGTTGCGGGCATCGTCGCCGGTAACGCCGGCGGGGCGTCGAAGACGGGGGTGACCGGGGCCTCTGGGCGCACGCGCAGCAGGCCGTTGAATATCACCTGGTCGTCGGGCTCGATGCCGCTGATGATTCGTCGGTACGCCCCGGCGAGCGGGCCGGATTGCACGGAGCGGCGCGTCGCCACGTCGCGTCCGTCCTTGTCCTTAATGACGACGTAGACGAACTCGCCACGCTGGTCCGCCTGCACCGCCACGTCCGGCACGAGCGTGGCGGTCACGGTGCCCATGAGCGTGCGGACCCGCACGTACAAGCCCGGGGCGATCTGCTTGTCGGGATTCTCGAAAATCCCGCGCACGCCGAAGGTGGCGGTGCTGGGGTCCACCGTGTTATCCCCGGCGATGACACGCCCGGAGCGGGAGTAGCCCGCCTCGTCTGCCATGCCCAGTTCGACGATCACCGGCTCCATCTCGGCCGCCTTGTCGGTTCGCGCCTTGGGGTTTTTGCGGATGTAGTCGAGAAACTCGGCCTCGGAGACCTGGAAGTCGACGTAGATCTGCTCGTCATTGACGATGGTCGCCAGGATCGGTTCGTTGACCCGAAGCAGCGTGCCTTCGTCGACCAGATTGCGGCTGACGCGGCCCGCGATCGGGGCGCGGACTTCGGTGAAGTTGAAATTGAGCTTGGCTTCGTTCAATTCGGCCTGGGCGACGCCCACGTCCGCAGCGGCAAGGTCGTAGGCCGCCTGGCGGTCGATCAGTTCCTGCTCGCTGGCGGCCTGTTGGACGGCGAGGCGTTTCACACGTTCCAGGTTCGAGAGCGTGCTATTAACCGCCGCCTGCTTGCCTTTGAGTTCCGCCTCGGCGCGCTCGACCGAAACTTTGTAAGGCCGCTGGTCGATCACGAACAGCAGGTCGCCGGCTTTCACCTGCGAGTCGGCCTTGAAAAGGATGCGATCGAGATAGCCCGACACACGCGGGCGGACTTCGGTTTCCTTCACCCCGCGGGTGATGCCGTTATACAAAAGGTAGTTGGTCACCTCTCGTTGGACCGGCTTGACCACCGACACCGCAGGCGGCGGGGGCGCACTTGGGGCAGGGGGTTTTCCGCACGAAAGCGACAACACTGAGAGTAAAAGCGTGGAAAACAGCACCGCCAGGCGGTGCGGCAGAGAGATTACGCGCATATGAAATAGTTTTAGGCCCTCGGTGCGTTCAAGGCAAACGGGACACCTTTGCTGCGACAAAGTTTTACGTCCTGCCCTGCGACGCCGGGACTGATTTGCCGCCATGGCACGCGAGTTGCGATGAGTCCTTCGCTCGGACCGAAACCGGGGTTTTCCTGGTGCGAGGGTCATAACGAGCGCAGCAGTTGCGCGGCGGAGCCGCCGAAAGTGCGCGGAGCGACAAACAGCGTCTGCACGAAGGATCGATATGGGACTCACGAGCGCGCTCTTCACCGGATTGTCCGGCCTCAACGTCAACCAAACCCGGTTGAACGTCGTCGGCAACAATATCGCAAACGCCAACACTGTCGCCTTCAAGGGCAGCCGGGCGCTGTTTACGCCGCAGTTCTACATCACGGATGGCGCCGGCGGGCCGCCCAGCGATTCGTTCGGCGGTGAAAACCCGTCGCAGCGCGGCCTGGGTGCCACGGTCAGCGCGATCGAGAAGGATTTCGGGCAGGGAACACTCGAAACCACCGGCAAAAACACCGACATGGCGATCGACGGCTCGGGGTTCTTCGTCGTCGAAGGTGACGATCGTCGATACACCCGCGACGGGTCGTTTACGCTCAATTCGCAGAACCAGTTGGTCACACAGCGCGGCGAATACGTCATGGGGTACGCCGCAGACGATTCTGGCGAAATTGTGAAAGGGACGCTGAGCCGGCTGAACGTGCCGACCGACATCAAGATGCAGGCCCAGCCGACCGCGAAGGTCGATATGCAGGGGAACTTGAACAGCTCCGGAGATGTCGCCAGCGGCGCGAGTGTGCTCGCGGCGTCGCCTCTGCTGTCGATCTCCGGCGCAGGTGCTCCGGTGACGGCGGCGACGACGCTGCTAAGCGACGTGTCGCTCGACGGCACGACGCCGATGTTCGACGGCACGACCGTTCCGCCGGACACGCTGACCATCGAAGGCAAGAAAGGCGGCCGAACGCTGCCGCCGCTGGAGTTTGAGCTGACCGCGACGTCGACCGTCCAGGACCTGCTCGATTTCTATAACCAGGGCTTGCAGATCAAATCCGACGAAGCCGGCCCGGCGGGCTTCACGCCCGGCGCGGCGCTGGATCCGGCGACCGGTGTCATCACCATCACCGGCCAGCCCGGCGAGCAAAACGCCCTGTCGCTCGGGGGGACCGCGTTCAAGTCCACCAACGCCAACATGACCATGACCTTCGCCGCCGACGCCACCAGCAACCCGGTCGGTGAGAGCGTGACGACCAGCTTTGAAGTCTACGATTCGCTTGGAAATCCCGTTGCAGTAGACGTCACCGCTTACATGACCGGGAAGACCGACGCCGGCACGCAGTGGAACTTCGTCGCGTCCAGCCCCGACAACACCCGCGCCGGCACTTTCACGCCCGGCGGAGCCGGTGCGACCGACTACTACGGAGCGATTCTCTCCAGCGGTACGCTCAGTTTCGATAACGAAGGGCTGATGATCGGCAGCACGGGAACGACCGTCACGCTCGACCGCGCCGACACCGGCGCCGTACCGCAGCAGGCGGTGAACCTCAATTTCGAGTCGCTGACCGCTTTGGCAACCCGCACCAGCGCACTGGCGATGGACGACCAGAACGGTTTCGCGACCGGTACGCTCAACGGGTTCAACGTCGCGCCCAACGGCATCGTCACAGGCACGTTCAGTAACGGGCAGACCAAGTCGCTCGGGCAGGTGGTCATTGCCCAGTTCGATAACCCGGCGGGCCTGGTCGATGAGGGAAGCGGGCTTTATGCTCCCGGCGCTAACTCCGGAACGCCCGTTGTGGGCAGTCCGCTGGAACTCAACGCCGGGGCCGTGCGATCCGGGTCGCTCGAACTCAGCAATGTCGATCTCAGTCGTGAATTCATCAATATGATCATCTCGTCGACCGGTTTCACCGCGGCCAGCCGCGTGATCACCACCAGCGATCAGTTGATCACCGAACTTCTAAACACCACGCGTTAGCTGGTGACGATTCCCTAGCCCTCGCGACAGGTGTTTATTCTGCTGTCGCGAGGGCACTTTAAAATTCAGGAGAGGAGACAGGAGACAGGAGACAGAAGGCAGAAGAAAATAGCGCGGGCTGATTTCTCCTGTCTCCTGACTCCTGTCTCCTGTCTCCTGCCGCACATGATCCAACTCACCCGCCTCAATGGTCAGCCGTTCGTGATCAATGCCGACAAGATTCGGTACGTTGAGCAGACGCCGGACACGGTGATCTGTACGGATCATGGGGACAAGATGATGGTGAAGGAGCCGATGGCGGAGGTGATTCGCCGGGCGATTGACTATGCGCGGCTGGTTCGGCGTCCCATA
Source organism: Tepidisphaerales bacterium (assembly GCA_038215325.1). GTDB lineage: Bacteria > Planctomycetota > Phycisphaerae > Tepidisphaerales > Tepidisphaeraceae > BPJO01. Next base: position 24,363 of record JBBQQZ010000005.1, read on the forward strand.
ACAGACTAGCACGATGGCCGGGCCGTCGGATAGCCGATAGCTCCCTTGCGCAGGTATGCGAAAGGACGCTATGTCTGAGAAGGCTGAAAAAAAAGAAGAACCCGCAAAAGAAGCCGGCGAGAAGAAGAAAAAAGCGGGGATTGGCGCGCTGCTAACCAAGCTGCCGGTGATGCTGGGCGGCGTGATGATCATCGAAGCGTTCGTGCTTTTTGCCGGCTTCAAGATGATCTCCGGCGGTCCGAGTTCGGCGTCGGCGGAAATAAATCTCCAAGAGGGTGCAGGCCACGGCGAAGCCGAAGCCGGTGGCCACGGTGAGGCCGCGGCAGGGGGGCACGGGGAAGGTGCCGAAGGCGCACCCGTCAAAATCGATCCGAAAAAGCCCGTGGAAATCGAGGTCGTCAGCCTAAAGGCCTCCAATAAGCAGTCCGGTCGCACTTTCTTTTACGACGTCCAGATCAAGGCGGTTGTGAAGTCCGGGGTGTCAGAAAAGGTAAAATCGGCAATCTCGGAAAGAGGGGGCTTGATTCAGGACCGTATTAGAACGATCATTGCGCAGTCGGAACCTGCTAAATTGCAGGGCGAGTCCGAGCCGGGCCTGGAGACGCTTAAGCGTCAGGTGAAGTACCAGCTCGACGAGATCATCGGCGAAGGCTTCGTCGAAGAGATACTCGTCCCCCGCTGTACGCCGTTCAGAACGGATTTCTGAACCGCGAACTTTGCTCCTATCCAGGCAAGGCCGGTGCGATGTCATATCGCGGCCGCTGTGCCAAGGATGGTGAGCATGGCTGACGAAACCCCCAATGTTGCCCCCCCCAGCGTTGGTGCCCCCAGCGTTGCCCCTCCCGGCGCAGGTGCTGCGGCGGATGAACAGGCCGATTCGTTGGCGGATGAATTGCTGTCGATGGGCAGTTTCGGTGACGGCGGATCAGGCGGCGCCCACACGAACGTCGACGCCGACTCAGCCGCCGGCGAGGCAGGCGACGCCGCCGCGCCAGGGCTCGAAGAGCTTGAAGCCCTCCTCAAACAGGCGAATTTCGACGACCCCACCGATTCCCACGCCAGCGGACAGCACGACCTCGCCGCCCAGCTCATGGCCGAAGCGCAAGCTGCCGCCAACGCGGGCGAACGCAAACCCCTCCCGCCGACCAGTCAGTTCGATCTGCCCGCGTTCCAGCAGGCGATCACCGATTCCCAGGCCAGCAGCATCGATCTGCTCCGCGACGTCGAACTCAACGTCAAGATCGAACTCGGCCGTTCACAGATGCTCGTCGAAGACGTGCTGAAACTGAACGAAGGCGCCGTCGTCGAGCTCGACAAACTCGCCGGCGACCCCGTCGACGTCTTCGTCAACGATCGCCTCGTCGCCCGCGGCGAAGTGCTGGTCCTCAACGACAACTTCTGCGTCCGCGTGAACGAGATCGTCCAATCCGTCAAGGAAGAGGGCTAGCCGTGATCGAAGCGCGGCAGCCACCCCAACATCGTAGCACGGGCGTCTCGCCCGTGGATAAAAGACACGGGCGGGACGCCCGTGCTGCGTTTCTGCTTTGCGTTCTCTTCCTCGTCTCGTTCGCCCCCGCCCAAACCACTCAGCCGGCCAGCATTTACGATAATCAGCCGCTGAAACGCGCCCGTTCCGAAGTCGTCACCCCCGCGCCCACCTCGACCGGTCCGTTCGACTGGTCGCGATTGGTTCTGGCGATGGGGGTGGTCATCGGGCTCATCGTCATTCTCCGATATGTCGTCTCCAAGATGTATCCGGGCGTCGGGGCGTCGAAGGGAACCAAGGTCGTTCGGGTGCTGTCGCGCTCGCCGATCGCGCCCAAGCAGCAGGTGATGCTGCTTCAGGTGGGCAAACGGGTGATCGTCATCGGCGACAGTGCCGGGCAGCTTTCGAGCTTGTCAGAGATCAGCGACCCGGACGAAGTGGCTTCACTCGTCGGGCAACTGGAGAACGTCGAAGTGCCCGTAACGGGCAACCGGTTCTCCAACCTGTTTAACAAAGCCCAGGACGACTTCACCGACAAACCCCTTGCGCCGCAGCGGGAACCAGAACCGTCACAAGAAATCGAAGAAGCGCAGACGGAGATCAGTGGACTGATCGAACGAATGCGGTTGCTGACGCGCACCGTGCGTCGCGACTAGATGCAGTGTGTGGGCAGGATGCCCACACCACGGATAGAAGAGCATGGACGCTCGAAAACTCATCTTCGCCCTTTTCGGGGTGGTCGCTTTAGCGGCCACCTGCGTCGCGCAGACCAACGCGCCCGCCCTCATCCCCACGCCCGCCGGGCCGGTGCAGTTGCCGGATATCTCGACGCCCGCGAACTTCGGGGCGGCGATGCAGATCATCATTCTGCTGACCATCCTCTCGCTGGCGCCCAGCATCCTGATCATGATGACGAGCTTCACGCGCATCGTCATCGTCCTCTCGCTGCTCCGTCAGGCGATGGGCACCCAGCAGCTCCCGCCAAACCAGATTTTGATCGGCCTGGCGATGTTTATGACGTTCCTGGTCATGGGCCCGACCTGGCAACGCGTGAACAACGAAGCGCTCCAGCCGTACATGAGTGGGGAGATGGAGCAGCGTCTGGCGCTCGAGCGGGCGCAAGTTCCGCTGCGCGATTTCATGATCCGCCAGATCGAGCAGTCGGGGAACGAGGACGACGTCTACCTCTTTCACGAATACGCCCACCGCGACAATCCAGAGAAAGCCGTCGTCAAAAGCTGGGGCGACGTCAGCACGATGACGCTCATCCCCGCGTTCATGCTTAGCGAGCTGAAAACCGCGTTCCTGATGGGTTTCAAAATTTACCTGCCGTTCCTCATCATCGACATGGTGATCAGCAGCATTCTGATCAGCATGGGCATGATGATGTTGCCGCCGGTGTTGATCTCTTTGCCGTTTAAGTTGCTTCTTTTTGTGTTGGTCGACGGATGGCGCTTGATTACGTCGAGCCTGATGGGTAGTTTTGCAGGCGCTGGCTAGCGAATGGATTCGCTGGCCGTACCATGTCTGCTCAAACGTCGTTGCTGATCGCCACTGCGGTCAGCGGACACGCTCAAGGATGGGTGTGTAATGCCGGTGGAAACCGCTGCTGAATTCGTCCGTCATTCCCTGCTTCTGACCCTCTTAATCGCCGGGCCGATGCTGATCGTCGGGCTCGTGGTCGGCATTATCGTGTCGATCGTGCAGGCGGTCACGCAGATCCAGGAACAGACCCTCACGTTCGTCCCCAAAATCACCGCGATGATCCTGGCCGCGATCCTGCTCATGCCCTGGATCGAACAACGACTCCTCGAATACGCAACGGCGATGTTTTCTGGAGGAAGCGTTCCGTAGACGTGGGTTTTAAGTCGTGGGTCGTAGGTCGTACGTCGAAACTGGCCCCCGACCCCCGACCCCCGACCCCCGACCCCCGACTCCCGACTCACGACCCCCGACCCACCATGTCCCTCGATCACGCCATCAGTTTCGCCCCAACCTTCGTCCTGGTCTTCTTTCGAATGGCCGGGCTGATGGTGATGTCGCCGCTGTTTGGATCGGCAAAAGTTCCGCGCCGGATGAAAGTCTTGTTCGCGTCGGTCGCGGCGCTGGGTGGGATGTCGGCGATCAAGGAGCCGGTGGCGTTCCCCGATTCACTTGCCGGTCTTACGATCGGCATCGGCGGGGAGATCATGTTCGGGCTGGCGATGGGGTTGATCGTCAGCTTTACGTTCATCGCCGCTCAGTGGGCGGGCGAAATGATCGGGCAGCAGATCGGGTTCAATCTGTCCGAGGTGTTCGATCCGCAATACGGAGCCGGCGGCACGCTCATCGGCGATCTGTACTTCATGCTCACGCTCGTCATCTTCCTGGCGATCGACGGACACCGCCTGATGCTGATCGCGGTCTACGACAGCCTGCAAACCGCGCCGCTGCTCTCGTTGACCTTCACGCAATCGTTCTTTGATTCGATCCTCGACCTGTTCACTGCATCGACGGTGCTCGCCTTGCGATTGGCGGCACCGATGTTCTTTACGATGCTGGTGGTTGACCTGGCGATGGGCTGCATCGGCCGCGCGATGCCGCAGTTCAACGTGATGACCGCGGGGCTCACCATCCGCGCGGTGCTGGGAATCGGCGTGCTGCTGGTCGGCGTCACGATCAGCAGCGACGCGCTCACCGCCTCGCTCGAATCGCAGATCGACTTCGTCGGCGAGACGTGGAGGAACTATGGCAAATAGCTCACCACGGAGCCACGGAGGCACGGAGAAACACGGGAAAAAATCCACGAATCTGCACGACTCTGCACGAATGAATACGAATGAATTGCATTTGATTCGTGTCGATTCGTGCAGATTCGTGGATTCATCCCTTCTCTCCGTGCCCCCGTGTCTCCGTGGTGCATCCTCTTTGATCGGAGGCGATCATGGCGGATGAATACGGCGACAAGACCGAAGCGCCCACCGCCAAGAAGCGGCAGGAAGCCCGCGAGAACGGGCAGATCGCCCGATCGCAGGATCTGACGGCGGCATCGTTGCTGCTGGCGGCGATGCTGCTGCTCAGTTGGTTCGGCGGGGGGATCGTCCAGGCGATGCGCGACGTCATGGAAGTCATGCTTGGCCCGGCCAGCCTCCACGACATGCGAACGCCTTCGATGGGCGAAATCATCATCCAGGTCATGACCCGCGTCGCCGTCGCGCTCGGGCCGGTCCTGGCGGGCATGATGCTCGTCGCGATCTCCGTTAACCTCGTGCAGGTCGGCTTCTTCCTCAGCCCCAAGCGCATCCAGCCCAAGCTTGAGATGCTCAACCCCACCCGCGGCCTGAAGAAAATCTTTGGCGGCGGGCAGGGGGTCGTCACGCTGCTGATGAACCTGGCAAAGATGATCATGATCGGCGTGGTCGCCTACTCCGCCATCCACGACCGCCTCGGCCTCATCGCCGGCGCGACCACGCTGTCGCAGGAACAGATCTTCGGCCTCGGTGCCCAGATCGTCTATGACATCGGCATCCGCATCGCCATCCTGCTGCTGGTACTGGCGCTGATCGACTACATCTACCAGCGGTATAAAATCGAAAAAGAACTGAAGATGACCAAGCAGCAGGTCAAGGACGAGATGAAGCGGATGGAAGGCGATCCGCAGATCAAGCAGCGTCGTCGGCAACTTCAGATGAACCGCGCGATGCAGCGCATCAGACAGGACGTCCCGACCGCCGACGTGATCGTCACCAACCCCACGCACTTTGCGATCGCGATCAAGTACGAACCCGGCTCGATGCGGGCCCCGAAGGTGGTCGCCAAAGGTGCCGATTTCCTCGCGCTCAAGATCCGCGAAATCGCCGGCGAACACGGCATCCCCATCCTCGAACGCCCGCCTCTGGCGCGGTCGCTCTATAAGGATGTCGCCATCGGCGAAGAAGTCCCCGAAAAGTTCTACGCCGCGATCGCGGAAATTCTGGCGTACGTGTACGAGTTGAATGGAAAAGCGAAACGGCCGTTAAAGGCGGCAGCGGTATGAAGAATTTAGAGACGAAGAGACTCAGAGACGGAGAGACGAAGTGCGCAGAACGCGTTTCCGCTGCGTCTCTTCGTCTCTGCGTCTCTTCGTCCCTCTCTCCCATCTAACCCATGTCTCAAGCCGCCTCCAACATCTCCTTCCTCACCCGACTGACGGACCAGCGCGGCATGCTGTTTCCGTTGGCGTGCGTGGTGATGTTGATGGTGATCCTGGTCCCGCTGCCGCCAGCGATCCTGGACTTTTTGCTGGTTCTGAACATCACGCTTTCGGTCATCGTGCTGGTGACGACGATTTACGTGAAATCGCCGCTGGAGTTTGCGGTGTTGCCGTCGCTGCTGCTGGCGGTGACGTTGTTC
>JBBQQZ010000006.1:0-29763 GCA_038215325.1 Tepidisphaerales bacterium
ATGGTGCCGGTGGGGGGTGGTCACTCCCGGGGGGGGGGGCGGCCGGGGGGGGGGGGGGGGCCGCCCCGCGGGGGGGGGGAATCGGGGTTCGTCGAGGCGGGGCGGTTTGGGGTCGGTTCGGCGAAAGGGCGTGAAATGGCCGTTCAAAGCCACGGCGGGCGGGGATCGCGTGGGGCGTTCCGCCGGCCGGCCTTGAAAGATTACCTGACACGTTGACCGTTGCGTAACAGACTTCTAACATCACCCAAGCGTTGCGAGGGCTTCGCGGGTTTATGAGTCGTCAGGAGGCACTTTTGTCGGTTTTAGTTGCCGTTCCCGTCTATAACGAGCGGAAGCACGTCGCCGGCGTGCTGGAGAAGGTTCGCCGGTTCCACGATCAGGTGCTCTTCGTCGACGATGCCAGCACTGACGGGACGGGGGAATTTTTGGCCTCCCAGCCCGGCATCCACCTGGTTCGCCACCCCACCAACATGGGCTACGGCCGGGCGATCATCGACGCCTTCGACTACGCCGCCGCCAACGGATTCGACTGGGTCATCACCATGGACTGCGACGAGCAGCATGAACCGGAGATGATCCCCGAGTTCCTCAATCAGATAGCCAAGGATCGATGGGACATCATCAGCGGTTCGCGCTACACCGGTTCCAACAAGCTCGACGACCTCGCGCCAGGCGATCGCCGGGTGATTAACCAGACCATCACCGCAGTCGTCAACGACCTGTTCTGCTGGAAACTGACCGACACGTTCTGCGGCTTTAAGGCGCATCGCGTGAGTGCGATGTTGCCGCTGAAACTCGACGAGACCGGCTACGCTTTTCCGCTGCAACTCTGGCCGCGTGCGTACGACGCGGAATTGCGGGTGAAGGAGATCCCCGTCAAGCGGATCTACAACGACCCGACCCGCACGTTCGGCGGAACGCTCGATGATTCGAGCAAGCGGCTGCGGCATTACATGGATGTTTTGAAGCGCGAACTTCGGCTCATCAACCATCCGCACGCAGACTGCACGGATCATGTGACGCTTTTGAAAGAGGCGCACGCCTGTTGTGGGTGTCGATGAAAACGTACGCCGACTGGAAAGCGCCCAAGTCCGACGAAGCGCATCTTCTCTGGCCGGCGGCGGGGGAGTTGCTTGAGCAGACCCGCACGAATACCGAACAACTCGATTCGCTCGATTCCATCCTAATCCAGAACATGCCCCTGACCGATCTCCGCCGTGCCACACGCAGCGCGATCGGGCTGGATCTGCGTCCGGTGATCGGGACGGGTCACCAGATTGAGATGTACCACCCCGGCGTGTGGGTGAAGAATATCGTCATCGACGAAGTTGCCAAACAGGTTGGCGGGCGAGCGATTCATGTGGCGGTGGATACGGATACGCCCAAACACCTGCAACTGAAATGGCCGGACCATTCGCACCTGATGAGCGATGATCCGCAGATCATCGAGGGTGCGTGGTCGTCGCTGGTGGCGGCACCGTCGCCGGGGCATCTGGACCGGATCGAGCGCGTCTTCGACCACGACGCCAAGGATTGGGCGTTCAAGCCGGCGATTCACCCGTTTTTCGCGGGGTTTCGTGCGTCGCAGGCGGACACGCTCGGCGAATCAATCCTCACCGGTGCCAAGGCGCTGGACGAAACGCTCGGGCTCGACGTGTCGTTCGTGACCGCGTCACGCCTGATCGCGACCGACGGGTACCTGGCGTTTCTGCACCACGTGGCGTCCGATATCGAACGCTTCGCAAAGCACTACAACGCGGCGCTGGCGGCGTATCGCAAAGAGGCGGGGATCACGACCGACAGCCGCCCGATGCCCGACTTGAAGGTCACCGGCGAGATGATCGAGTTGCCGTTCTGGCTAGATGATCTGGACCTTCAGCAGCGGACCCGCGCCGTGGTCGTGAAGATCGATGGCGGCTGGGCGCTGGCAGGGGCGGCGGACGATCCGTTCGTCTTCGACCCGGACCTCGACGCGCCTGAAGCGATCGGCGCCTTACGCGGGTACCTCAACGAGCACCGATTGCGACTGTCGCCCCGCGCGTTGACGCTGACGATGTTCATGCGCCTGCTCCTGGTCGATCAGTTCACCCACGGCATCGGCGGGGCGCGGTACGATCAGGTGACCGACCGGATCATCCACACCTACTTCGCGGTCGACCCGCCGGCGTTTTCGGTCGCCACCGCAACGCTCTATTTTCCCGGTTCCGGCGAGCGGTTGAGCGCCTGCATTCCGTGCCTGATGAGCGAAGGCCATCACCTGCGCCACAACGTTTTGCCGACCAAGCAAACCTATCTGGAGACGATCAACCGGCTGCCCCGCAAGTCGCTGGAACGCCGGGCGAGCTACGTTGAGATGCACCGGGCGCTGGCGAAATCTGCTGGTGCGACAGACACGATGCCGCAGTGGAAAAATCGGCTCCAGAGCGCAATCGCCCGGCAGGATGCGGAGAAAACGCTGTTTGACCGCGAATTGTTCTACGGTATTCAGCCGCGCGAGCGTTTGACTTCGATGATCGAACGATATCGAATCGCGTTTCAATGACGCTGGCCTTTTCGACGAACGCATTTACGAAGTACACGCTGACCGACGCGATCACCGGGATCGCCGACGCCGGTTTCGGTGCGGTGGAGATTCTCGCCGACGCGCCGCACGCCGATGTACGAACGCTCAGCGATAGCGACGTTCGTGGCATCCGGCAGTTGCTCGAATCGCGCAAGCTGCGGGTGAGCAACGTCAACGCCAACTGCACCTTTGCCTATTGGAAAGACGCTCCGCCGGAGCCTTACTTTGAGCCGAGTCTGATCAGTCCGAGCGATACGATGCGAAACGACCGGATCGATCTGATCCGCAAGACGCTGAGGTTTGCGCGGGAGGTGGGGGCGCAGAACATTTCGATCACGAGCGGGCGCTGCCTTGCCAATGTCACACCCGCCGACGCGGTGGCACGGCTGACGGAGGCGTTAAGGGTTGTGCTGGATGAGGCCGACAAGCAGCAGGTGGATATCGGGATCGAACTGGAGCCGGGGATCTACCTTGAATTCGTCCACGAACTCCGCGACTGGATCGGCCGGCTTGACCACCCCCGGTTTGGGGCCAACCTGGATATCGGTCACGCGGTCGTGAACGGTGAACGGATTGACGAATCCGTTTTTACGCTGGCAGGGCACATCTGGAATCTTCACGTCGAAGACCTGCCCGGGCGGAAACATTATCACACTATTCCCGGTGACGGGACATTCGACTGGCGGCAGCTCCGGCGGTCACTGGAGGTGGTCAAGTACCAGCGAGGGGTGACCGTCGAACTCTATACCCAGACCGCCGACCCGCACCTCGCCGCACGTCGGAGTTATGAATATCTGGCACCATTTTTCATTTGAAGTGGACCCTTCACTTGACCCCTAACCTATAATCGGATAAAAATGTCCTCTAAAGAGCATTTAGGCCACTGCGGAGGTCGCCACATGATATTTACGACAACCACCGAGTACGCCATTCGCGGCCTCGCCGAACTCGCGGGGCGATCCTCGGATTCCAAGAGCATCATGTTGGACGATCTCGTGGCAGGCACAACCCTTCCACGCGATTTCCTGGCGAAGGTTTTCCAGCGGCTGGTCAAAGCGGGGTTGTTGAAAAGTGCCAAGGGACGAGGCGGTGGTTTCATGCTCGCAAGGCCGGCACACGAGATCACCATCAAGGACATCGTCGAGTCGATCGATGGCCCGATCCACCTGGATCGCTGTGCCGTCGGCCTCGATAAATGCAACGATCACCAGCCGTGCCCGCAGCACGATCTTTACCAGCCGATTCGCCAGCGACTTAAGGATTATCTGGCGACCACCACCGTCGCGGATCTGGCCAGCAGCCTGAAAACCAAGCAGGCCTGGCAAAAAATTATTGAGAACAACGCGGCGGAAAAAGAGAAGCAACATGCCAACGGGAAGCACTGAGAATGCCGGAATGTTCGATTCGAATTCCAATCGCCTACTGTGATTGGCGGCATTGATCAAACATCCGGACAGGCGAGGGCGTTCGAAAGGATTTTTGCGATGCAAGCGAACAAGTATGTGACGGACTGGGTCAATGAAATGGCCCGGTTGACTAAGCCAGACAAAATTGTCTGGTGTGACGGTTCAAAAGAAGAGCGCGAGCGCTTCTACGAGGAAGGCTGTAAGAACGGCGCCTTCGTGAAGTTGAACCAGCAGAAGTGGCCGGACTGCTACTACCACCGCAGCAATTCCAATGACGTGGCTCGGACCGAGCACCTGACGTTCATTTGTGCGCCTAGCGCCGATACCGTCGGCCCGACGAACAACCACATGAACGACAAGGTCGCTTACCAGAAGCTGACCGGATTGTTCGACGGCTGCATGAAGGGCCGGACGATGTACGTCATCCCCTTCGTGATGGGCCCGATCGGTTCGCCGCTGGCGAAGGTCGGCGTCGAAATCACCGACCACCTCTACGTCGTCCAGAACATGGGCATTATGACCCGCATGGGCGAGATCGCATGGAAGCAGCTCGGCGATTCGCCTGAGTTCACCAAGTGCCTGCACTCGGTTGGCGACTGCAACCCCGATCGCCGGTATATCTGCCACTTCCCCCAGGACAACACGATCTGGTCCTTCGGTTCCGGTTACGGCGGGAACGCGCTGCTGGGCAAGAAGTGCCTGGCGCTGCGTATCGCGAGTTATCTCGGACGCCAGCAGGACTGGATGGCCGAACACATGCTGCTCATGGGCGTCGAAGCCCCCGGCGGCGAAAAAACCTATGTCGCCGCGGCATTCCCCAGCGCCTGCGGCAAGACCAACTTCGCCATGCTCGTTCCGCCAAAAAAATACGCGGATGCGGGCTGGAAAGTCACCACGCTCGGCGACGACATCGTCTGGATGTGGGTCAACCCCGAGTCGGGCAAGCTGCACGCGATCAACCCGGAACTCGGCTACTTCGGCGTCGTGCCGGGCACGAACGAAAAGTCGAATCCGAACGCGCTCAAGAGCATGACCAAGGACACGATCTTCACGAACGTGGGCCTGATCAAGCTGGACGACGGCACGTACGACGTGTGGTGGGAAGACAGCGGCATCCCCGAACCCAAGAAATGCACCAACTGGGAAGGCAAGGAATGGACGCCTGAACTCGCCAGGGAAACCAAGATGAAGGCGGCGCATCCGAACAGCCGCTTCACCGCGCCGATGGACAACAATCCCGTCCTCGACCCGGCCGCAAAAGATCCGAAGGGCGTTCCCGTCTCCGCGATCATCTTCGGCGGTCGCCGCTCGAAGACCATCCCGCTCGTCTACCAGGCGTTCAACTGGGTTCACGGTGTGTACATCGGCGCCACCATCGGCTCCGAAACCACCGCCGCCGCCACGGGTGCCACCGGCGTTGTCCGTCGCGACCCGATGGCCAACCTCCCGTTCATTGGGTACAACATTCGCGACTATCTTGTTCACTGGTTCCAGATGCGCAAGAAGATGACCGACTGCCCGCGCGTGTTCATGGTCAACTGGTTCCGCAAGAACGACGCCGGCAAGTTCCTCTGGCCGGGCTTTGGCGAGAACATGCGGGTCCTCAAGTGGATCATCGACCGCTGCCACGGCCGGGCGTACGCGATGGAAACCCCGCTGGGCTGGCAGCCGCGCCCGCAGGATATCGACCTCGAAGGGCTTAACATGACCACAGAGGACTTCAAGATTCTCGAATCGGTCAGCCCCGAAGACATGAAGCAGGAGATCATGAGCCAGGAAGAACTCTTCCTCAAGCTCGCCGGCGACCTGCCCAAGGAAATGATCTTCCAGCGCGAGCTGCTGATCACGCGGCTGTAATCGAATCAGCAAAATTCGCACGCCAAAACGCCAGGCGGCCAAGGATTGAAGACCTGAATCTTCTTTTCTTGGCTGCTTGGCGTTTTTGCGTTCGTCTTTTTTTAGACGACCCGGTCAACCACGGCTTCGCCGCGCTCAAATCGTCGCAGGTTGCCGAGAAAATGTTCGAGCATCCGGTTCGGCTCATCGAATGTTCCGCCTGCGGTGTGCGGGGTGATGTGGCAGTTGGGGGTCGTCCAGAGCGCGTGATTTTTCGGCAGCGGCTCGGGGGAGGTGACATCGAGATAGACGTGCGTAAGCTTTCCGGATTTGAGTGATGCCACCAGCGCGTCCTGGTCGTTCGTGTCGCCGCGACCAATGTTGATGTAGATGGCACCGGTGTGGAATTTTGCGAAGCGATCGGCGCTGAAAAATCGCGTCGTCGATGCGGATAGCGGGAGCAGATTCATCACGATCTCGGCTTGGGGCAGATGCACATCGATCTGATCGATCGGCAGGGTGCGGCAGTTTTCGTCGCCGCGCACGGATCGACGGAAGGCTGTGATGTCGAGGTGGTAGGGGGTTAGCAACTCGACCACGCGTTTTGCGATCGCACCGTAGCCCGCGATGGCGACTTTCTGCCCCCGCAGCAGGAATGACTGGCCGCGCAGCGGCAGGTAGTTCCAACTGGCGTGCTGCTGGTCGATCGCCGCCTGCGGCAACGCCCGGGCGAGCGACAGCAGCATCGCGACGACGTGCTGGGCGCAGGGCTCGTCATACAGCGACGACGCGTTGCAGAACGCAATGCCCTTGGCCTTGATCGCGTTGAGGATGTCAGGCTTGTCGTAGCGCGTGTAGCCGGCGCTGGTGAGTTGCACCCACTTCACGACGGGCGACGCGAGAATATCCTGAATGTCCGGCTGGCCGTACAGGATGTCGGCGTCGAGCGCCGACGGGTCGCGATCGCCGGCGGCAAGGTTGGATTTGCTGGTTCGGGGGGAGGTGATCAGCCGGTGGGCCGAGGTCTCTTTTCGGAGCCGATCGAGCTGAGGTGCGTCAAAATTGTGGTTGGTCCAGATCGTCACGGGCACCATGATAGGTAAGGACTTAGCGGTTTTCACGGCGGAATTCGATGCAAACGTTCGGGAATTTACCGTGACGTGGGGATGATTGACATTAGTTAGCCTCGATTTACAATGCTTCGCCCTAAACGCTCGCGGTGCGCGCCGCAGCGTTGTTTGTTTACAGACAACGCAGCTCGCTCATTGCGGGTGGGATGGCGTCGCTGGTGTAGCTCAGTGGTAGAGCGCGTCCTTGGTAAGGACGAGGTCGTGAGTTCAACCCTCACCACCAGCTTTGTTGGTTGTCGATTGCCGATTTCCGATTGCCGAGTTCGTGAAGGCTCAGGAACGGCTGGTTGATCGACAATTTGTTTGTAAATGGTATTTCGGAAATCGGTAATTTTGGAGGTTTGTTATGGCTAAGGGAGTATTTGAACGCAAGAAGCCCCATGTGAACGTCGGCACGATTGGTCACATCGACCACGGCAAGACGACATTGACGGCAGCCCTTGCGGCGCGTTCGCAGGCGAAGTACGGCACGACGGCAAAGAGCTATAAGGATATCGCCAAAGGCGGTATCGACCGCGACGCGACCAAGACGGTCACGATCGCCGCCGCTCACGTGGAATACGAATCAGAGATTCGCCACTACGCCCACGTCGACTGTCCCGGTCACGCGGACTACATCAAGAACATGATCACCGGTGCCGCCCAGATGGACGGCGCGATCCTGGTGGTGTCGGCCGCTGACGGTCCGATGCCTCAGACCCGTGAGCACATCCTGCTCGCCCGCCAGGTCGGTGTGCCGCGCATCGTCGTCTTCCTTAACAAGGTCGACCTCGTTGACGACGCCGAACTGCTCGACCTCGTCGAGATGGAAGTGCGCGAGCTGCTCACCAAGTACGGCTTCCCCGGCGACGACACCCCGATCATCAAGGGTTCGTCCAAGCCCGCGCTGGATGCCCCCACCGACGACAAGGCGAACGAGCAGATCGACGCCCTCGTCAAGGCGCTGGACGAATACGTCCCGATGCCCGAGCGTGAGATGGATAAGCCCTTCCTCATGCCGATCGAAGACGTGTTCTCGATCAAGGGTCGCGGAACCGTCGTCACCGGCCGTATCGAGCGCGGTCAGTGCAAGATGGGTGACAGCATCGAAATCATCGGCTTCGGAAACAACAAGGTGTCGGTCATCACCGGCATCGAGCAGTTCAACAAGACGATGGACGTCGGCATCGCCGGCGACAACGCGGGCGTGCTCCTGCGTGGTATCGAAAAGGAAGACGTCGAGCGAGGCCAGGTTCTGGCGGCGCCGAAGTCGATCCTGCCGCACAAGAAGTTCACCGCCGAGGTGTACGTGCTGACCAAGGAAGAAGGCGGTCGCACGACCCCGTTCTTCTCCGGTTACCGCCCGCAGTTCTACTTCCGCACGACCGACGTGACGGGTTCGACCAAGCTCCTGGGCGGCGCCGAAATGTGCATGCCCGGCGACAACGTGTCGGTCGAAGTCGAACTCCAGGCCCCGATCGCCATGGAAGAAAAGCTTCGCTTCGCCATCCGTGAAGGCGGCAAAACCGTCGGCTCGGGCGTCGTTGTGAAGATCGTAGAATAGTCTGAGAAGGAGACAGGAGACGAGGAGACAGGAGACAGAAGTTGGCCATCGGTCGCTTCTGCTCCTGTCTCCTGTCTCCTGACTCCTGACTCCTTTTTTGGTGTTTCAATGGCTAAAGAGAATCGCGAAATGGTGTGGCTGCAATGCACCGAAACCGGCGATCTGAATTATCGAACTCAGATCAAAGTCGCCGGCGGCGTGCAAAAGGTGGAGGTGAAGAAATATCACCCGAAACTCCGCCGCCATACGTTGCATAAGATCAAGAGGAAGTAGTCGGTGATGAGAGGCAAGGGGCAAGCAATTGCTTCTACTAGCCCCTTGCCCCTGATTGCTGGCCCCTTTGTGATACGCCGGTAGCTCAATTGGCAGAGCAGCCGTCTCCAAAGCGGCAGGTTGCAGGTTCGATTCCTGCCCGGCGTGTTCCGAGACTTGGGAGCGTACTTGTCGTCAGCTACCCTGAACAACGGCAGTGAGATGGAAGAGAAAGATTTACCCGACGAACCTGGCGCGAACGAGTCCGGCGGTCGAGAAGTCGATCCGCGTTCTGCGAAGCGCGTCGGTTTTTTATCGATCTACAAGAAGGGCCAAGGCTACTGGACCCGCATGGGCACCGCGCTGGGCGCGGCCTTGCTGATCACAGTGTCTGCGGTCTTTGCGTACACGCAGGCCAAGGTGCTGCTGACGTCGTCGTTCTATACGCCGCAGTCGGACGTGGGGCTGATGGACGAAGCCCTCCGGGCGGTCCGCGAAGCCAACCGCCTGGGTGCCGAGAAATCCTCAAAGCTCGCCAACTCAACCGCCGTCGGCATCACCGCCGGTGTGGTGTTGATCGGCGGGTTTATCGCCTGGCGTTTGATGAACAAGCCGCGCAACGTCGATTTCCTCATCGCGACCGATGTCGAGATGAAGAAAGTCAACTGGACGAGCCGCCGCGAACTGTTCGGTTCGACGCGGATCGTCATTACGTTCCTGTTCCTGATCGCCGCGCTGTTGTTCCTGATCGACCTCAGCACAGGCGCTGTTTTCCAGCTCATCGGCCTGCTGAAATTCGGGCCGCTTAGTTAGTCAGAAAAGGAGACAGGAGACACGATCCAGTAGACAGGAGACACGCAGAACCCACGCGATCCATTTCGCTCGTCTGCTCACTCCTGACTCCTGACTGCTGTCTCCTTCAATATAAAATGAAGCACTTCTATGTCCTGCGAGTTGCCAGCAATAAAGAAGACCGTGTCCGTGAGACGCTGGCACGCAAGGTCAAAATCGAAGCGCTGGAGGAACAGGTCGAGCGCATCCTGGTCCCCACCGAGGCCGTCCGTTCGATGAAAGGCGGCGTCAAGCGGGAAAGCGACCGCAAGCTCTACCCCGGCTACGTCTTCATCGAAATCGAACCGCTGCCCGACGGGAAGATCCCTGAAAAGGTCTGGTTCGTGATCAAGGAAACCGACGGCGTCGGCGACTTCATCAGCTCCGGCGGCAAGCCGATGCCGATGACCCCGATGGACCGCGACAAAATGCTCAACGCCGTCGAAGCCGCCGCCGACACCGCGCCGCGCCTCGACACCAAGTACAACAAAGGCGACAAGGTCAAAGTCACCAACGGCCCGTTCGAGAACTTCGAAGGCGAAGTCGACGAAATCCTCGGCGACCAGGGCAAGGTCCGCATCATCACCACCATCTTCGGCCGCCCAACCCCGCTGGAACTGGAATATTGGCAGATCGAGCGGATGTAACCACCGCCACGGGCGGTATGCCCGAATGGCGAATGACGGATGACGAACCAATGACCGAAATCCGAATGACGAACCTCGTTCGTCCGGTTTTCGGTCATTCGTCATTTCAGGATTGATTCGACATTCGGAATTCGACATTCTGGTTTCGCTATGCCTGTCAGCTTTTTCAGTACGGTTCAGGAAAGCCCGCATTTCCATCGGTTCACGTTCGGCGTGAGCCAGATGCCGATGTGGGCGAGGGGGATCATGCTGATCCCGCTGGTGCCGGGAATAATACTGGTGGGCTTGTCATTGTTGTTGGTCCTTGTTAGTATCCTCGCCCTTTTACTGCTCACGGTTCCGGTCTATCTTCTTTTGAAGTGGATCACGGGCGTGAAGGCCGCGCCCGCGGGGTTTTCGTCTCGCGGGGCCAAGCGGGTGCAGGCAAGAGTTTCGGACGCGTAAACGTAGGTCGCATAAGCGCTTAGAAGAATTGAGTTCGCCATGGCCAAGAAGGAAATCGTCAACCAGTTCAAGATCTACGCCCCCGGTGGCACGGCGACGCCGGCGCCCCCGATCGGTCCGGCGCTCGGTCAGTACGGTGTGAACCCCGGCCAGTTCATCCAGCAGTTCAACGCCCAGACCGCAGCCCTCAAGGGCAAGGTTGTGGGCGTGGTCATCACGACCTTCAAGGACCGCACCTTTACCTTCGAGCTGAAAAGTTCGCCGGCTTCGGCGCTGCTGAAAGAGGCGGTTAAGGCAGAAAAGGGCTCGGGCGAACCGAACAAAAACAAGATCGGCAAGGTCACGTTCGACCAGTGCCGCAAGATCGCCAAGGACAAGTTCAACGACATGAACTCGTTCGAAGTCGACGCCGCCGCCCGCCAGATCGCGGGTTCGGCGCGCTCGATGGGGATTACGGTCGAAGGATGATGAGATCAACCGTATTGAGATTGAGTCGCGCCTGAAGGCCCATCCCTTCGAGCCTTTCACAATCCATACGGACGACGGTGATCTGGTCGGCGTGAAATCGCCGGAGTTTGCCTGGCTGCACCCCAGAAGTGATCGCCTGCACGTCGCGATCGAAATGGGTGACGGCGGGGCAACGAAGATCATCAGTCTGGACCATATTTCGGCACTGACGATCGGGCCGTTCGCGGGGAACTGAAGCTTGCGAACGGTTGGGTTGGTGCAAAGTAGTTCGTTGGCCGGACCACGGGCCTTTTCAGTGGGAGCTTTTCGCGGGCAAGCGATTCATCGCCCGCCAAGGAGCGAATAGATATGGCAACGGTAGCAGTTGTCCGTCGTTCGAAACGTTATAAGAAGGCCGCCGAGAAGGCGACCGAGCAGTTGCTCTCGATTGAGGACGGCGTCAGCCGTCTCAAGCAGTTCGCGCCGACCAAGTTCGACCAGACGGTCGAGCTGATTTTCTCCCTCGGGATCGACGCCAAGCAGGCGGACCAGTCGGTCCGCTCGGCGGTGTCGCTGCCCAACGGGATTGGCAAGCAGAAGCGCGTGATTGCGTTCTGCCCGGAACACCTCAAGACCAGCGCCCTGAACAACGGCGCGATCAAGGCCGGCGGACAGGAACTGGTCGCCGAGATCGAGAAGGACAACTTCACCGATTTCGACGTCGCGGTCGCCACCCCGGACATGATGCGGTTCGTCTCGAAGCTCGGCCGAGTGCTCGGGCCCAAGGGTCTGATGCCGTCCCCCAAGGCCGGCACGGTCACTCCCGACATCGGCACCGCCGTCCGTGAATACTCCGCCGGCAAGACCGAATTCCGCAACGACTCCGGCGGCAACGTCCACACCGTCGTCGGCAAGACCAGCTTCGGCAATGACAAACTCGTCGCCAACATCCAGGCGATGGTCGATACCATCAAGAAGCTGAAGCCCCAGACGTCAAAGGGCACGTACATCAAGCGCGTCATTCTGAAGGGGTCGATGACCCCGGCCGTTTATTTGGCGTTGGCTTAGGCGGTACTGAGTGCAGAGGACTGGGGCCTGAGAAATCAGCCTTCAACTCAGTCCTCAACACTCAGTCCTCAGTACTGAAGGTGTTCCCATGAGCAAGAAAATTAAAAACCTGATCGAAAAAGAGCTCGGCAAAGAGCTCAAGGGCCTCGAAGGGCTCGCCGTCATCAACCCACGCGGGATGGACGGGAAGAAGAACAACGTCCTGCGTCACAAGCTTCACGGCCAGGGCCTGAAGATGCTGGTGGTCAAGAACACGCTGGCGCGTCGCGCCGGTGAGACCACGAAGATCAAGGGCTTCGAAACCCTTCTCGACGGCCCGAGCGCCGTGATCTTCGGCAAGGCCGGCCTGCCCGATATCGCCCGCCTGCTGCTGGCGGAAAAGAAGGCCAACGACAAGCTCGAACTGCGCGGCATCTTCTTCGACGGCGAAGCCTATGCGGGCGAAGCCGGCGTGAAGACCGTCAGCTCGTTCCCGACCCGCGAAGAAGCGATCGCCGGCATCGTCGGCGCCATCCTCGGCGCTGGCGGCAGCCTGATCGCCGCACTGCAAGGCCCGGGCGGTTCGATTGGCGGCATCCTGTCGTCGATCGAAGACAAGGCCAAGGAAAAAGAAGGCGAAGCCGCTCCGGCGGCGGCGTAAGTGAAGTGGAGCGGGCATCTGGCCCGTTATGAATCTGAGTTGAAGCCACGGGCGAGACGCCCGTGCTACTAAAAATTCCGACAGCTTCGACTGCTCCGCAAGGATTAAATCGCTTCGTTGTGAAGCGAGCTCTTGAAGCGGGATGATCTCGACACGATTGACCCGCGTTACGGGTTGGAAAAGGTGACACATGTCCGAAGTTGCAACTGACATCAAGGAACTGGGCGACAAGCTCAGCGGTTTGACCCTCAAGCAGGCCGTCGAACTGAATAACTATCTGAAGGAAACCTACGGCATCGAGCCCGCCGCCGGTGGCGCGATGATGGCCGCCGGTCCCGCGGCCCCGGCCGCTGAAGCCGAAGCCCCCAAGGACACGTTTGACGTCGTCCTCAAGGCCGCTGGCGATAAGAAGATCCAGGTCATCAAGGTCGTCCGCGAGGCGACCGGCCTGGGCCTCAAGGAAGCCAAGGATATGGTCGAAGGCGCTCCGAAGACCATCAAGGAAGCCCTCAACAAGGCTGACGCCGAGAAGCTTCTCAAGGCCCTGACCGACCAGGGCGCCACCGCCGAACTGAAGTAAGTTCGACCGCTGGCGAGCTGGGATTCGTCCCACTTGCGATCAAAGCTCAAGACACCCCGACCGGCTCGCCGGTCGGGGTGTCTGCGTTGCGACTTCTTCAGACGGGTGTGACTCACCTGCCGGGTATGCTTATAGGTGCGACGCCTGCGTCGCCAATTCCTCGCTCGAATGGGCGACGCAGGCGTCGTAGCTACGACTTAATACCCCGTTGAAGCGCTACACCCCTTCAGACACGAGTGGAAAGAACACCTTGACACTGCAGAATGGCTCGATAGCGTCGTCATGCGTTGATATAGGGAATTTCATCGCAAAGGGTGGTGGGCTGGATGTTGGTTGAATTATTTGAATCCAGGGTGCTGATGGCCGGGAACGTCTCGATCACGATCGCAGACGGGGTTTTCCGACTTCGTGGCGACGCGGCTGACAACAACGTCGGCTTGATCGCGGATTCCGATACCGCCGAAGTGTTTCGAGTCGCGGCGATGGAGGGAACAACGATCACGTTGAACGGCAGACCTTATAGAAATCAGGAGTTCAGTCCTGGATTGCTAAAACAAGTCGTCGTCGAAATGGGGGAAGGGGACGACAAGTTTGGCGCGACTGGTTGTGCCTTCTTTGGACTATTCGCATATTCCGGGGAGAACGGCAGCGATTCGATCTCATTAACTTCAGTTCGGATCGACGGAAGTGCCGGATTGCGTGGTGCGGCCGGAAACGATCGATTTGTATTTTCTCAAACGACTTTGTCCGGTGACGTCACGTTCGACGGTGGCGCGGGGCGTGATCGACTGTCGATCGGCGGTCTAAGCGTCGCCGGATCATTTGCCTGGACGGATCGAAGCCAAGGAAGCAGTTTTTTCGCATCGAAGTTGACAGTACGGGGCGACATGACCCTGATTACAGGAGCCGGGACGGACTCAATCGAAATGATACGGACGGCTGTTTTTGGGGACGCCCGGGTTGCTACATCCGATGGCGACGACGTAGTCGTTTTTCGCGGCTGCACCTTCGTCACCGGAAAGCTTGTGGATGTTGGTTTCGGTCGGAATATCGTTGAAGAAGTCTGATCTCGATATCGTGACGGGACAAAGATGAGCATGTTTACCCGCATCGAATTCCTGGAACGCCGACGACTGCTCGCTGCGGCGGTCTATACTGTTCCTACAATTGCGTTTGCGGGACGAACCATCCACGCCGTACCAGGCGAGTGGGTCGTCAGTCTCCGCGCACGCGAGGCGTTTTCTGCATCATCGGATGAGCCTGTCGTCAGAGAGTTTCTCCAATCCGACGTTCGAGACAACGGAATGCTTGCAGGAAAACTTGCTACGGCCGGACTCGCCTTAAAGAGCGCAAGCTATCTGGGCACAAATGATCATGTCCTGTTGAAGTTCGACCCTTCGTTGAACGCGGACGCCGTAGCGGCGTCTTTATATAGGACGCCGGGCATCACCGGGGTTTCACCAAACCTCATTGGAGAGTTTGCGAGTACTATCCCGAACGATCCTTATGCCAACGGCGCACCTAATTACAAGCAGCGATGGCACGACATCATTCACACTATTGATCGTTACGACGACGCGGTCGATCCGTATGCTTATCACGGTGCGTGGGCGTATACGACGGTTCGTCCAGTGTAGTGGCGGCAGTGATTGACAACGGTGTCAATCTTCAGCACGTCGACTTGACCGATAATCTTGATACTGCGAATGATTACGACTTCGTCGACAATGACGTCAGCGCAGCCCCAGCGGCCGTTACCAATGGCACTGACCCATACGCCGAAACCCATGGGACGTCCGTCGCCGGCATCATCGCCGGACGAGGAAACAACGGGCAAGGTGTAGCGGGCGTGAGTTGGAACAGCAAAATTTTGCCCCTTCGTATCGGGGACTTGCAGACGCCCTCTGTTCGATTGGGTAACGCGGTCGAAGCGATCAATTATGCTGTGTCGAAGTACGACAATGGCATGAACCTGCGCGTGTTGAACTGCAGCTTTACGTTCGACAAGGCCGTCACGACGCAAACTGAACGACAACCCCTTTATGAGGCGATCGAAGATGCCGGACTAAGGGGAATCATGGTAGCCGCCGCTGCGGGCAATCAGGGCACGAACGTCGACTTGACCAACGATCCCAATAACCACCCGTCAGCAGTCGACGGGCCTCGATGGCCGGCAAGTTTCAATCTCAACAACATCATTTCAGTGGCAGCCACGTGTAAGACATCCGGCTACACCGGTACGTTAACCGGATTTTCGAACTATGGAAGTTTATCAGAGGCAAACGGCGGAAGCGTCGATATTGCCGCGCCAGGTGGCGAGTTCTTCGATGACGACGATTTCCCGACCAACAAGCCGGGCATATTTACGACACGTTGGCAGTCGGCCCTGCCGTCCAACAGCGACTACGGTGAAAACGTATTCGCCGACGGCAGCAGAGACATTCGGGGGACTTCCTATGCAACTCCGATGGTCGCGGGCACCATCGCGCTGATTTGCAGTGTCTTCCCGGATGCGACCGTTACCCAAATCCGCGACGCTCTACTCGATCATGTCACGCCCTCGTCGGACCTCACCGGTAAGGTCACGTCAGGCGGATTATTGAATGCGTACGAAGCCGTCAAATGGATGGCATCTCAAAACAGTTCGTTCAGCAAGACGGTCATCGGAGACTCCAACGGCGTCGCCGCTGCCGACCAGTTCGTGGTCGCACCTTACAACACTGATTTGACGGGGATTTACAAGAACGGGTCGCTCGTGACGACCGTGGACGATGTTGCGGGCAAGCGGATCGCGATTTTCGGACTCGCCGGGAACGATTCTTTCAGCGTTAATTCAGGCGTCTCAAATCCGGTCTACTTCAGCGGTGGCCGCGGCAACGATACATTGCTTGGCAACTCGACCCAAGACCAATTGTTCGGCGGGGAAGGCCATGATTCCATCAACGCTGGCGGGGGCAATGATACAGTCTACGGTCAGGGCGGCAACGACAACATCACGGGAGGATCACAGAACGATTATCTGTACGGTGACAATGGTAACGACACCATCTTCGCATCTGACGGCGTTTGGGACTTACTGGACGGTGGGGCCGATACCGACTCGATTGGGAGTTCCGATTCCGGCGACACAAAAGCCAACTTCCCGTGATGGCGTACGCCGCCTGGCATAGGCTTGTTCCCGGTATGTACGGGGAAAAGCTTGCGACCCGACTCAGTTTCTAGGGTGGGTTTCAACTAATCGAGCGCCACAAAGAAGCATGACGTTCGACGCGCAATGTTTTGCCGCGCGCAGGCGCGGCAGCCCCCACCGTGCGAAATAATGCGGTTGGCAGCGGGGAAGCGCCGACGCCGAGACCCTCACCGAGCAGGGTGCCAGCGTCGAACTGAAGTAAGTTCGATCGCTCGCGGGCGGGATTCGTCCCGCTCCCATCAAAGCTCAAGACACCCCGACCGGTTCCCCGGCCGGGGTGTCTTCTATTGCGGGATCGACGCCCGTGATTTCGCCATCTCGTGGGCATCAGCGATCTCAATGCGTTGTGATTGGACGCGCTGATCGGCGTCGGTGGATCGGGCGGGCGCAATCCAGATCGGCCGGGCGATTGCCCAGGCCAGTGTCGCGATCTGCCTCACGCCCATCACGCCCGCCGTCACGGTGACGACGCCGTACAGAACGCCAACGATCGCGATCTGCCACGAGTTGTGGTAGTTCCAGGTGTGCTTCGACAGCACGTGAAGCGATAGGGGCAACACCATGAGTGTGACCGAGACGACGGCCCACTGGCGGAGTCGTCGCTGGAGTCCGGGGAGTAGTTCGAGCCGCGCCAGCCGCGCGAGATACCAGAGCATCGCGAAGGTGGCGGGGGCTTCGAGGAGGACGACGTGGGTGACGCGCACGAGCGTGCTGCCGCGAACGTCGGCATCGAGATTCAGCAGCCACCCCGCGCGGGCGGCGATCAGCACCAGCGTGCCCCAACGCACGATGTTCCGCAGTCGGTCGTCGGCGTCGGTGAGCCCGGGGAGCTTGGCGGTGAGGAGGAAGACGATCAACAGCATCGAGCCGACCGCGACTGATTGCTCCGAACTGAAGCGCCAGGCGTAGTCGGACGAGCCGATCCAGGCGGCACTGATCTTCGGACCCGCGTAGTTGAGCAGCGGCAGTTCGCCGCCCAACCCTTGCCTGCCCGGATACGCCCCGACGGCGGCGGAGAATTGGCCTGCGATCGCGAGGAGCCAGAGGATCAGCCCCAAGGCGACGCAGGCTCGCGGGCCGTGGCGTTCGATCAGGTGCATGAGGTTGCGGACGACCGGCGCCCGGTCGCGCGCCAACGCCACCATCCGGCGGGCGGGCTTGGTGAAGCCGAGCCGGAGCATGCGGATCGCGAGCGTGAGGATCGCCGCCCACCCGACCACACCGGCCGGGATCGCGAAGCAGGCGAGCGACGCTAACACCAGTGCCTGCATGTCGTTACGAATCTCCTGCGACGGAAAGGGGTAGACCAGAACCGCGACGCAAGTCAGCCGGACAAACACGCCGATCCAGGCCAGCCAGCGGATGGACAGTGCGAGCCGGGGCTGGCGAGCGGTGTCGGCCAATCGTGCTAAGTACAGATAGAGAAAGAGGTTAGTCGGCAGTTCGCCGATCACCAGCGCGTAGAGCAGCAGGTCCCAGGTGTACCAACTAAGCAGCGGGATATACGACTGCCCGTGCGAGAGCATAAACCCCATGAGCGCTGCGGTGCAGATCAGCGCGGTCCAGCGGCAGACCCGACGCAGGGAGAACCAGGCTTCGTTGACCGCGTTTTTCAGCGTCGGAACCGTGATCAGGTAGACCGAGACGAGTTGGAACAGCACGCATGTCCACCCCATCGTCCCCCAAGGGCCAGGCCGACCCCCGATCTCCCGCTGCACGAGCGTGACGGCGGCGATTTTGGGGCTCGGGAGGTTGATCGCGTGCAGTGATAACTGCTCGTAGTTCATCACCACCGCGAGCTGCATCGAGTAAAAACTGGCGTAGAGGAGCAGCATCAGCCCGATCGCAACCAGGCGAATCTGCCCCTGCTGCGTGATGGTGAGGGTCGGCAGTCCTCGGACGACCGTTGAGGCACGGTCCGGCGAAGTGCCGCATTCCGGGCAGACCGACGTCGCCGGCAAGCCCCGGCGGGGGTAGCCACATTCGTGGCAGTGGATTGCGGCGTCCTTGCCGCGCAGAATCGACGCATCCATGCGTCACCTCGTGCGTAAAATTAAAAAACGAACTGTCAGACGGGTGGGGATGGTAACGTCAGAAGGGTGCCGCGTCGCCAGAAATCTTTCGCCGGGCTGGGAAGGTTCCTTCGCCCATAATTCCATAACCATTGAACTTGACAGGGTTACGGTGGCGCATAAACTCTGGTTTGCTGGATTGATTGCACTAACGTAACAATAACTTCACGACGGGCTCGGTAAAGGGCCGCAGATTTTCATCTGCGGGTCGACACCGGGTCTGTCGTTATTTGCGCTGTGGAAACGACTTACGTTTTCTGACAACTTGATGATTTGGTGTAGGGCTCGGCCTTGAAGGCAGACAGCCTCCTCACCCAAAACAAGACCGGGCTACGTCAAAAAAAGACAGACGTCGGCTGCGGTCGCTTATTCGATTGATTCGGCGAGTGAATGGATCGGACTGAAGTCGTTTTTTCTAATCGACTGAAAGTCCGGACGAGATGCCAAGACGAGATGCCAAGACGAGATGAAAGAGGACTTGCGATGAAGGTCTCTGAAATTCGCGATTTCAGCAAGCGTGGCGATGCGATTGCCGTCCCCAACCTGATCAAGGTTCAGCAGGAGGCGTACACCCGCTTCCTCCAAAAGGACACCGATCCGACCAAGCGGAAGAACGAGGGGCTCGAAGCGCTGCTTCGCGAAGTCTTCCCGATCGTCAGCTACGATGAAAATCTGCGCCTCGACTACGTCAGCTATTCGCTGGCCGAAGCCCGGTACACCACCGACGAATGCCGCGCGCTTCGCCTGACCTACGGCATGCCGTTCCGCATCTCGGTCAAGCTGTCCCGCAAGGACAAGGACGAGATCCTCGAAGACTCGATCTACGTCGGCGAAATCCCGATCATGATCGGCGGCGGTGAGTTCGTCATCAACGGTGCCGAACGCGTGATCGTGAACCAGCTTCACCGGTCGCCCGGCGTCGATTTCCTGGTCGAGACGCAGGAAGGCGATCGCCCGCTGCACGGCTTCCGCGTCATCCCGGAACGCGGCTCGTGGATCGAATGCTCGGTCACGAAGAAGGACGCGCTTGCTGTCCGCATCGACCAGTCGAGCAAAATCCCCGCCACCACATTCATCCGCGCTCTGGACATCAAGTACTCGACGGCGGAAGCGATCATCAAGGAGTTCTACACGGTCGAGAACGTGAAGATCGCCCAGCTCCAGCCCGGCTACTACGCCGCCGCGACGATCATCGACACCGACTCGGGTGAAGAACTCGTCAAGGTCGGTGCCCAGATCGGCGAGGCGCTCAACAAGATCCAGGCGAGCGCGCTCAAGAGCATCGCGGTGGTGACGAAGGTCGCCGACCCGCTGATCCTGAACACGCTGGCCGAAGACAACGCCGAATCGCATGAAGCGGCGTTGATGAAGATCTACGCCCGTCTGCGTCCCGGCAACCCGCCTCAGCTCGATAAGGCCAAGACGCTGTTCAACGAAAAGTTCTTCGACGGCAACCGCTACCGCCTCGGTCGCGTCGGCCGATTCCGTATCAACCGCAAGTTCGACCAGAACGTGCCGGAAACGGAAATGGTTCTGCGTATCGAAGACTTCATCAATTCGCTGAAGTACATGTTCACGCTTCGTTCCGGCGAAGGTTACATCGACGACATCGATCACCTCGGCAACCGCCGGCTGCGTACGATCGACGAACTGGCAGCCGAAGAACTGCGCAAGGGCTTCCTGAAGCTCAAGCGCACCGTCCAGGAGCGTATGTCGCTCAAGGACCCGAACGAAATCACCAAGGTCGCCGAGCTGGTCAACAGCAAGTCGATCTCGTCGGCGATCGACTTCTTCTTCGGTCGTGGCGAACTCTCGCAGGTGGTCGACCAGACGAACCCGCTCAGCCAGCTTACGCACGAACGCCGTCTGTCCGCCCTCGGGCCGGGCGGTTTGAATCGCAAGCGCGCCGGCTTTGAAGTGCGTGACGTTCACATCTCGCACTATGGCCGTATCTGTCCGATCGAAACGCCTGAAGGCACGAACATCGGTCTGATCGCGTCGCTGTCGATCTATTCCGACATCGACGCCTACGGCTTCCTCGTCACCCCGTACCGTGTCGCCCGCGAAGGCAAGGTCAATGGCGAGATCAAGTACCTCCGTGCCGACGAAGAAATGAAGGCGATCCTGGCTCCGCCGGACGTCGTCAACGGCAAGGAAGGCGAAATCAAGAAGGGTGCCGTTCTCGCTCGCGTCGAAGGCGACTTGGCGACCGTCACCAACAAGGAAGTTCAGTACGTCGATATCTCGCCGAAGCAGACCGTTTCGGTGTCGGCGGCGCTGATCCCGTTCCTTGAGCACGACGACGCCAACCGCGCCCTCATGGGTTCGAACATGCAGCGTCAGGCCGTTCCGCTCCTGCGGACCGATCCGCCGATCATCGCGACCGGTATGGAAAAATCCGTCGCGCAGAACTCGGGCATGGTCGTCCGTGCCGAGCGCGCCGGTGTCGTGACCTACGTCGATGCCGAACGCATCCTCATCGACAACGCCGACGAGTACGATTTCCGCAAGTTCCACGGCCTCAACGAGCGCACGTGTTTGAACCAGAAGCCGATCGTCAAGAAAGGCCAGCGCGTCAAGAAGGGTCAGATCATCGCTGACTCTGCCGCGACCTTCCAAGGCGAACTGGCGCTGGGCCGCAATCTGCTCGTCGCGTTCATGACCTTCGACGGCTATAACTTCGAAGACGCCATCGTCATCAGCGAACGCCTCGTGAAGGAAGATATCTTCACCTCGATCCACATCGAGGAATACGACGTCGAAATCCGCGAGACGAAGCTGGGTCGTGAAGAGTTTACCCGCGATATCCCGAACGTCAGCGAAAAGGCTTTGGCGAACCTCGACGAGAGCGGCATCGTTCGCGTTGGGACGCGCGTCGGGCCCGGCGACATTCTCGTCGGCAAGATCTCGCCGAAGAGCAAGTCGGAACTGACGCCTGAAGAAAAGCTTCTGCACGCGATCTTCGGCCGAGCCGGGGAAGACGTGAAGAATGACTCGCTGGAAATGCCCGCAGGCGAAGAAGGCGTCGTCATCGACACCCAGCGGTTCTCGCGTCGGATGCACATGACCGACGACCAGAAGAAGCAGCTCAAGAAAGACATCGACAAGTACGAGAAAGAGCAGAACACCAAGGCCGTCGATATTTTCCGCCAGATGATCGCGGAGATGAACGACGTCACCGGCCAGACCATGGTCGATCCGGACACCCGCCAGAAGGTCGGTCAGTCGGAGAACGTGGAAGTCGTTCTCGAACAGATCGAAGGCTTCAAGGTCGAGTGGATCAAGGGTGCCAAGGAAGGCAAGGAGCAGGCGGTCAACACGCACTCGCGCTTCTGGCCCCGCGTGCAGGCGGTTCTCAAGGAGAAAGCCCGCAAGATGGAGCACATGAAGCGCGGCGACGAGCTGCCTTCCGGCGTGCTGGAAATGGTCAAGGTCTACGTCGCCACCAAACGCGCCCTGAGCGTCGGCGATAAGATGGCAGGTCGTCACGGGAACAAGGGCGTTATCGCCCGCATCGTGGCCGAAGAAGACATGCCGTTCCTCGAAGACGGCACGCCGGTCGACATCATGCTCAATCCGCTGGGCGTGCCCAGCCGCATGAACGTCGGGCAGATCCTCGAAACCCACCTCGGCTGGGCGGCGGCGGTCCTGGGCTTCCAGGCGGTCACCCCCGTGTTCGACGGTGCGACCGAAGACGAAATCTTCAAGGCCGTCGAAGAAGCCAATAAGACCGTCGTTGATCGCCGTAAGGAACGAAATCAGAAGAAGCAGGTCCTCGACCCGCGTCAGCTCGACGTCCAGATGCCGTACGGCGGCAAGGTGCAGTTGCATGACGGGCGTACGGGCGAGCCGTTCGAACAGCGAACGACCGTCGGTTACCTCTACATGCTCAAGCTGCATCACCTTGTCGACGACAAAATCCACGCTCGTGCGACCGGCCCGTACAGCCTCATCACCCAGCAGCCCCTCGGCGGCAAGGCCCGCACCGGCGGCCAGCGCTTCGGTGAGATGGAAGTCTGGGGTCTGGAAGCCTACGGAGCGGCGTACGTGCTCCAGGAACTGCTCACCGTCAAGTCCGACGACGTCGAAGGACGTACGAAAATCTACGAGAGCATGGTCAAAGGCACCAACACCCTCGAAGCCGGCACGCCGGTCTCGTTCGACGTTCTCTGTAACGAAATCCGCGGGTTGGGTCTCAACATCCAACTCGAGAAGAAGAAGGGCGCTGCCAGCGCGATTGATGAAGACCTGATGTGATCAGCGGCCTGATATTTGCCGCAATCGTCATTGCTGGGCTTGCACTTCTTGCATGCTTGGCGGCGGCAAGTGTCCTGGTGATGTATCTGGTTGTGATGTACTGGGCCGACTGGGTTCGGTCCGCGAGTAGGGTGGGTTTTCAACCCACCAAGCAGGAGACTGCGAATGGAAGGCCCGGAACAAAGCAGCTTGTTGCGGACAATAGCGGACCTGAAAAGCCGTGATCAATTCGTTCCGTTCTCGATTGTCGTGAGTAGCGGCGATCGTTATCGGATCGAGTCGCCGGAGAATCTGGTGCAGATGAAGACCGAGTTTTTCTACGCCCATCCGGGCACGGATAACTTTGTGTTCATCCGGATCAACCAGATCGCTGCGGTTGAGCGAATGAATGAAAAGAAGCCGTTGCGACGTAAGGCGTCGTAGTGAGTCTGGTGGGTTGAAACCCACCCTACGGAGAGTTGATAGCAAACAACGAGGCTTTGAAGTGATCGAGAAGGAGCAACAGAAGCGTGAGTGAGCTTCGCTTCGAGTTGGACGCCAAGAAAGCCGCCGACAATGTTTGGAGGCATGGCGTCACGTTCGATGAGGCGGCTACGGTGTTTGACAACCGCCCGATTCAGCGGCGTTATGACTTGGAGCACGGTCCGGAAGATCGGGAGATTGTGGTCGGTTGGCCGTCAATGACGGGTTGCGGGAGTTGTTACTGATTAAGCGGTCGATTGACGCGACGTTTGCTCTGGCGACGAAGCGAAAGAAATCGGCCTGATGTGAGATGTGATTGAAATGGCCTCCGCCCTGCGAAGACTCGGCGTTTTTCTCTTCTGCCTTGGCGCGATCGCCTTGGTAGTCGGGTTAGTGCCGGTCGGGCTGGCTTTGGTTAATGAGAAGAAAGAGCAAACCTGGCTGGCGGTTTCGGTCGTCGGCGGGTTGCTGGTGGTGTGCGGGCTGGTGATGGATTGGCTGGGTAGCCAGACGATCCGTGAGTCGCAGACGCAGCCCCAAGCGGTAGAAGACGTCCGTCCCCCGGCGATGCGGATTTCCGCCTCACCGAAGGGATCGAAGGGGTACAGAGAAGATTTGATGGCCTAGTACGCCATTTTTGCGTGGATGTTTATGGATTGGATACAGGTCGGTCAAGATCATCTGCGGGCGGCGAAGTTGCTTCTGGGGAAGCATCCAAGGAGCGCTGTATCCCGCGCTTACTACGCAGCGCATTCCGTCTTGACCGATCGGCTGGTACGTGCTGGCTGGGTTCCGGCGGGAAATCGTCAGACGCCGCCGCACGATCGCCAGTCCAGATTGCTTCAGCAGCACTTGGGTGCGAATCCGCAACTGCGTGCGCTAATCGGAAAGCTGTACACTCGCCGTATCGACGCGGACTACAACCGCCAAGCGACGATCGGCAATGACATCGCACGCCAGGCGGTTCGCGACGCCTGTGCGTTATTTATCCTCCTCAAAGTACAGGAGGTGACGCAATGACCGCCATTTCCGATTCGAAACAGCGCGTTGAACTGATTAAGCAGGTCCAGGGAGTGTTGGACGAACACAGGCCCTCAAAGTACCCACTGCGAGTGGCGGAGATTCTGGAAGAGGATGATTGGTATCACGTTGTTGTGCAGTCCGAGGACGATCAGCGTGACAACGAGTTCTATGACGCCCTGGCAAATTCCGAGGCGGCATTGGAGAAACTGGATTCGAAGCACCACTATTTGCTTGTTCCCGTGATTGCCGACTAAGAGCTTGAAATCGCCGTCGCGATGAGATCCCAGTTGGTCTCAAGCGACGGATGAGTCTGAATTGAGATGGAGATCGAACGATGTCAGAAGCCCTCTATGACCGAGTGAACGACTACGGTTCGGTGAAGATTCAACTCGCCAGCCCGAACGACATCCGTTCGTGGTCTTTCGGCGAAGTGAAGAAGCCCGAAACCATCAACTACCGCACCTACCGCGCAGAGAAAGACGGTCTGTTCTGCGAGCGCATCTTCGGGCCCGAACGGGACTGGGAATGCTCGTGCGGCAAGTACAAAGGTACGAAGTACAAGGGCATCATCTGCGACCGCTGCGGCGTGAAGGTGACGCACTCCCGCGTCCGCCGTAAGCGCATGGGCCACATCAACCTGGCCGCGCCGATCGTCCACATCTGGTTCTTCAAGGCTCTGCCTTCGCGCCTCGGCGCGATGCTGGACATGAAAACCAGTGACATCGAAAAGATCATCTACTTCCAGGATTACGTAATCACCGATCCCGGTAAGACGACCCTGAAGCGCAAGCAGCTTCTCACCGAAGAGGAGTTCCGCGCCGCCTACGAGAAGTTCCCCGGCGAATTCGAAGCCGAGATGGGCGCCGAAGCGATCAAGAAGCTGCTCAACGCGATGAACCTCGAGACCGAGCAGAAGAAGATCCGCGAGGACATCGAGAAGACCAACAGCAAGCAGAAGCTGAAGGACCTGACCAAGCGCCTGAAGATGATCGAAGCCATCCGCGGCTCCGAGAACAAGGCCGAGTGGATGGTCATGGATGTGATCCCGGTCATCCCGCCGGACCTGCGTCCGCTGGTGCTGCTGGAATCCGGCAACTTCGCCACCTCCGATTTGAACGATCTGTACCGCCGCATCATCAACCGCAACAACCGGCTGAAGAAGCTGGTCGATCTGAACGCGCCTGAAGTCATCATTCGCAACGAAAAGCGAATGTTGCAGCAGGCCGTCGATGCCCTGTTCGACAACGGCCGTTGCCGTCGTCCGGTGTTGGGTTCGTCGAACCGTCCGCTGAAGTCCTTGACCGACATGATCAAGGGCAAGCAGGGCCGCTTCCGCGAAAACCTGCTCGGTAAGCGCGTCGATTATTCCGCCCGTTCGGTCATCGTCGTCGGGCCGGACCTCAAGCTGCACCAGTGCGGCCTGCCGAAGAAGATCGCGCTGGAACTGTACCAGCCGTTCATCATCCGCAAGCTCAAGGAACACGGCCTGGCCGACACGATCAAGTCCGCCAAGCGGATGCTCGAACGTCGCGACCAGGAAGTCTGGGACATCCTGGAAGAAGTCATCTACCAGCACCCGGTCATGCTCAACCGCGCCCCCACGCTTCACCGCATGGGTATCCAGGCGTTCGAGCCAGTGCTCGTCGAAGGCAACGCGATCAAGATCCACCCCTTGGTCTGTAAAGGCTTCAACGCCGACTTCGACGGCGATCAGATGGCGGTCCACCTTCCGCTGTCGGTGGAAGCACAGGCCGAAGTCCACGTGCTGATGCTCAGCCCGCACAACATCTTCTCGCCCGCCAACGGTTCGCCCATCATCACGCCGTCACAGGACATCGTGCTCGGGTCGTACTACATCACCGTCGACCGCGACGGCGACAAAGGCGAGTTCAGCTTCTTCAACTCGGTCACCGAAGCGCTCATGGCGTTCGACCTGAAGAAGATCGCAATGCACACCAAAATCTTCGTGCGTCTGAGCGACCGCACCGAAGTCATCCCCGACGACAAGTCCGGTGCCTCGCCCATCGGCCAGGTGAGCTGGAAGTTCCTCGAAGAACACCGCAAGCGCCTGGATGCCAACCACCCGCTGCGCGAAATGCCCAAGGACCACGCCAGCCGCGTCGTCCTCACGACGGTCGGCCGGTGCATGTTCAACGACATTCTGCCCAAGGCGATGCCGTTCTATAACTACGCCCTCACCAGCCGCGGCCTCTCCCGCGTAATCGCCGACACCTACGAGAAGCTCGGCCGTCCCGCGACGATCGACCTGCTCGACGACATGAAGCAGCTCGGCTTCCGTCGCAGCACCCTCGCGGCGCTGTCGTTCGGCATCACCGACGTGCGCAGCCCCGACACCAAGGCCGCCATCCTCGAGGAAGGCCAGAAGAAGGCCGACCGCGTCGAGAAGAACTACAAGATCGGTGCCATCACCGAACAGGAACGCTACGCCCAGTTGATCGAAATCTGGTCGCACTGCCGTGAAAAGGTCGCCGGCGATCTGCTCGCGGGCCTCGAGGCCGACTATCGCGACGACATCGGTCACCCAGTGTCGAAGGAAGAAGCCAAGGCCAAGGGCTACCTGAAGTACCTGAACCCCATCTCGATGATGCTGGGCTCCGGTGCCCGCGGTAACAAGTCGCAGATGCAGCAGCTTGGCGGGATGCGTGGTCTGATGGCCAAGCCGTCGGGCGAGATGATCGAAACCCCGATTCGCTCGAACTTCCGTGAAGGGCTGTCGGTGCTCGAATACTTCAGCTCGACGCACGGCGCCCGTAAGGGTCTGGCCGACACCGCGCTCAAGACCGCCGACTCGGGTTACCTCACGCGTAAGCTGTGCGACGTCGCGCAGAACGTCATGATCCAGATGATCGATTGCGGCACCGTCAACGGCGTCACCAAGTCGACCATCTATAAGGGTGAGACCGTCGAAGTCCCGCTCGAAGACATGATCGTCGGCCGAACCGCGCGCGATACGATCCGCAACCCGATCACCGATGAAACCATCGTCTCTGAAAACCAGACGATCACGATCGAGATCGCCAACAAGCTCAAGGACCTGAAGCTTGAGTCGATCCGCGTGCGCAGCCCGCTCACGTGCGAAAGCGCTCGCGGCCTGTGCGCCAAGTGCTACGGCGTCGATATGTCCACCGGCAAGCTGGTGGAAGAAGGCCTCGCGGTCGGCATCATCGCCGCTCAGTCGATCGGTGAACCCGGAACGCAGCTCACCATGCGTACGTTCCACACCGGCGGCGTTGCGAGCAGCCAACTCATCGAAAACGACATCAAGTGCTCTGCCGCAGGCGTGATCGAGCACCGCGACATCAACGCGGTCGAAGTCACCGACCCCGAAGGCGGCAAGCGCCTTGTATCGCTCAAGCGAAACGGCGAAATCGCGCTGGTCGACGCCAAGGGCCGAGAACTCGAGAAGTTCAAGGTGCCTTACGGTGCCACGATCCTTGTCGCCCACGGCGGCAAGGTGAA
Organism: Tepidisphaerales bacterium; assembly: GCA_038215325.1. Lineage (GTDB taxonomy): Bacteria > Planctomycetota > Phycisphaerae > Tepidisphaerales > Tepidisphaeraceae > BPJO01. Next base: position 27,872 of record JBBQQZ010000006.1, read on the forward strand.
GGCTCGCGAACAGCTCGTCGTCTGGGATCCGCACATCTCGCCGATCCTGGCCGAAAAGGGCGGTAACGTTAAGTACGAAGATATCGAGGAAGGTGAAACCGTCCGCCTCGAGGAAGAAAAGAAGGGCTCCGGCAACGCCAAGCTCGTCGTTACCGAACACAAAGGCGAGCGCCACCCGCGTATCACCATCGTGGGCACCGACGGCAAGATCCTCGACTTCCATTACCTGCCTTCCAAGGCGCGTATCGAAGTCACCGACGGCGAGAAGATCCAGGCCGGTCAGCTTCTGGCTCGTCAGCCGAAGGAAGCCGGCGGTACGGTCGATATCACGACCGGTCTGCCGCGCGTCACCGAGCTGTTCGAGGCCCGCAAGCCCAAAGACCCGGCCGTGCTGGCAGAGATCAGCGGCACGATCGAGCTTCGCTCCGATCGCCGCCGCGGCAAAATGACGATCATCGTCCGCAACGAAACGGGCATGGAGCGCGAGCACCATGTTCCGCAGGATAAGGAACTGACCGTCCACACCGGCGACGCCGTCGAAGCCGGCGATTCGCTCATCCGCGGCCCGGTCATCCCGCACGACATTCTCCGCATTCGCGGCGAAGAAGCGCTGCACGGATATCTGCTGTCGGAAGTGCAGAACGTCTATCGCACGCAGGGTGTGAAGATCAACGACAAGCACATCGAAACGATCGCCGCGCAGATGCTGCGTAAGATCAAGATCGATGATCCGGGCGACACCAAGTTTCTCCCCGGCGAAGTCGCGGACAAGTTCCGCTTCCGTCGCGCCAACGACGACGTCGGCCAGAGCTACAAGATCGCCGATCCGGGTGGCACGGACTTCAAGGAAGGCGACATCGTCGAGAAGGCGACCTACCGCGAAGCCAACGAGGCCGCCGAAGCCGCCGGCAACCAGCCCGCCAAGGGCAAGAAGCCGCGTCCGGCGCGTGGTAAGACGCTCCTGCTCGGCATCACCAAGGCGTCGCTCCAGAGCGAGTCGTTCATCTCCGCCGCAAGCTTCCAGGAGACCACCAAGGTTCTCACCGAAGCCGCGATGGCGGGTGCTGTCGACAGCCTGATGGGCCTGAAGGAGAACGTCATTCTCGGTCACCTGATCCCGGCGGGGACGGCGTTCCAGCCGCACCTTAACCTCAAGATCAAGCGGCTCGTCAACGACGATTCCAAGCAGGACGAAACCCGCACGCCCGCGCAGGCGACCCCCGCCCGCGTCACCGGCGACGCCGTCCCGCAAGCCGGCGCGTAAGCGACCCGGCCGGATAGTTCGATCTCAAACCAGACTCACCCTTGCCGGTTTCGGCAAGGGTGAGTTTGTTTTTGCGCGGAGATGGAGATCGCGCGGCAGCGCCCCCCGGTCCTCTCTCCCGCGTACTCGCGGGAGAGAGGACCGGGGTGAGGGCCGAGCGTCAGCGGCCTCCGCTTCTGGGCAGTCGACGGACCCTCACCCCAGCCCTCTCCCATGCGTATATGGAAGAGGGGGTTGGATTCGCGTGACGAGCGTCGTCTGCGTTTGCAAGCGCCCCGTCCCGGCCTCCCCCGGTGGGAGAGGAGTCAGAGGCGCAACAAAAAACCCCTGCACGCCGAAGCGGGCAGGGGTTTTGCACTTGACGTGCGTTTGGGTTGGCGACGGTCTGGTCGGACCGATCGTTTACTTGATCGCGATTTCCTTGCCGCCGTTTTCCGCGCTCTGGTAGACGCCGGAGAGGATCTTCTGGACCGCCAAGCCAGCTTCACCGGGCGCGGTCAGGTCTGTGCCTTTGGTGCAGCCGTCGATCCAGTTGCGTAGCTTCACCTTGAACATGGCGGGGAAGTCCTTGTTCCCGTCGAGGAACGCCGGGCTGGTGTTGACCATGTAGCCGGCGTCGTCGCGGTAA
>JBBQQZ010000007.1:0-29095 GCA_038215325.1 Tepidisphaerales bacterium
AGCGGGCGTTCAGGCGTCGCGTCACCGACCCGATGCAGCGCCGCCTGGCTGTTCAATCCGCCCGGCCTTCCCCCTGGGCACACCGGATGATGGTGGGTGTCGCATTGGCGGCGTGCGTGGCGCTGGGGACGGTTCTCCCCCGCTTCCTCGCCTCCCCCACCCACGCCCCGGCCGACCATCCCGGCTCCAACCGCATCTTCGACGCCACCACCGCCGGGGACCGGAACGTTCCGTATCGCAGCGTTGATCCGGATCAAGTCCTGATCCCGAATTGATTGGCCGAGCCGGGTGCAATCCGGGTGCCGGGTGCCACGGCTTGGCACCCCAAGCCGTGGAAGGCTCGAGCGCGCACCACGGCACCCAGACATCGTCTCTTAAGCCTCGATCAGCGGTGCGCCGTTTGCAATCGCCTTATCAACCATCTGCTGATAGAGCGCATCGCCAGCGCCGTTCTTCCAGACGCCACGTTGTTTCAGATCGTCAAAGACGCGCTTCGCGCCGGTTGTGAAGTCAATCGTCGGCGAAAACTCCGGCACGTCCCGCGTCGCTTTGGCGGATGAATACGCGCCGTGCCATTGGGTGATTTCCTTGAGCAGACCGAATCGTTTCGGGTCATGACCTGCGACCCACTCCGCGGGGACCATTACTAGCTGAGCCTTCTTCCCCAGCGCCGCCGCGGCTTCGCGGTAATAGTCGCGCCAGGTGAAGACGCGTTCGATCGTCGCGTTGTACGACTGGCCATAGGTTTTCGGGTTCATCGCGGCGTACGCAAAAAGCGCGCCGCAGTCGTCGCGGTGGGTGCTGTTCCACAGTCCCATGCCGTCTCCCGCGCAGAGGATGGGCAGGCCCTTCTCAATACGGTCCCAGGCGCAGCCGTCGCCTTCCAGTTGATCGATCAGCGGCGAGCCTTCGCCGTACGTGTGGCTGGGGCGCACGATCGTCGCCTTGAAATCGCCGTGCGCGTGAGCGGCAAGAAACGCCTTCTCGCAGAGCACCTTATTGCGGCCGTAACCGCTGATCGGCTCCTGCGGAAACGACTCATCCACAACCACGCCGGGCGGAATCTTGATGCCGTACGTGCAGACCGTCGAACAGAAGATGAACTGCCCGCACTTGCCGGCGAACGTCTTGACCGATGCCTCGGCCTGCTCGGGCGTGAAGCAAATCATGTCGATCACCACGTCCCACGATTTGCCGGCGGTGCATTGGGCAAACGAGGCCGGGTCGTTGCGATCGCCGAGGATCGCGGACACGTCGGCGTCCAGCCGGTTATCGCGCTTCCCGCGATTGAACATCGTGATGTTCGCCTTGCGGTTGCGAAGATGTTTCACGATTCCTGTGCTGATCAGCCCGGTACCACCAATAATGAGAATGTCCATCGCGTCTGTTTTGACCGCTGGCGTTCGGATTGGCAAGGAGGCGGATCTGGAGATGAACCCGGAATGATTTTTAGTTCATTCTGATTTTACCAGTCATTCCGGAACGCAGTGCAATGATAAGGCATGATCGGCACGGAGCCGGTCGGATTCAAAGAGTCTCGAAAGGAGCATTCAAATGGCATCGCAGAACAGTTCAGTGCGAGATGTGAAAGACGCGGCAAGGGATGTCCATGAGGATGCCCGCAACCTGAAGGACGACGCCACCCGCGCCGCCTCCAGCGCCGGCGACGCGATCCGGTCGGGCGTCGACGCGGTCAAAGAGCGCCTGCACGGCGGTGCGGATTCGGCGCGCCACGTTGCCGAAGCCGCTCGCAGCGCAGCCGACGACGTCTACGAAAAGGCGACCGAATACGCCCACGACGCGTACGACACCGCTTGTGAACGCGGTGGCGACGCGATGGAGTCCCTGGAATCCACCATTCGCGCCAACCCCCTGGCGACCCTCGCGGTTGCTGCGGGTGTCGGCGTGCTTATCGGCTTGTGGATGCGCCGCCGGTAGTCTTTTCGTCCAAGCCATGAAGGTGCCGGCACTCGTGCCGGTGCCTGCTCGGCAATGGGAGGGCGAGGGTCTTCGCGGGCTTAGGCCCGGCCTGAAGCCTCGCCTTCCCTTCACTGTCATATCAATCCTCCGGGAGGAAGGGCGTTATGGAAGCGATTGCTAATCTGGTCATCTCAGCTTTCGATCTGGTGGAAGCAGAAGGCCGCACGGCCCACCGTGCTGTCATCCGGCTGTGTACGCGGATGCTCGCCGTTCTCATCGGAGGTATCCTCGGCGCGGTCGGAGCGCTGTTGATGGCGTGGGGGTTGTTCCATGCGATCGCGCTGGCGATCGGCGGACCGTGGGGCAATGTGTGGGCGGCATTCATCTGTGGCGGCGTGCTGTTGGGCGGCGCGACGGGAGCGTTCCTGTTCGGACGACGCGCGCCAAAGCGGCCCGAGCAGTCGCGCGTTGATTCCAAGCCTTTTGAACCACGCAATCGTCAGGGAGAAACTAACGATGGACCGATACACACCGCAAACGCCGCCTAGCGGCCAGGATCTTGCGATCGCCAAGTCACGACTCCGCGTCGCCGCGATCCAAGCATCGCCGGCCGAGATCGTCCGGCACCACCCCTGGGCCTCGGTGATTGGCACGTTCTCGTCGTCAATGGCGCTGGCGGCGCTGATCGGCGGAAAGCGATCGGCTAAGTCGAGTGCGAACAAGAAGCCAGCCCAGAGTGGGGGCATGCAATTCCCCCGCGGTCTGGTCCCTTGGGCGATCAACCTGGGCGTGCAGCTCGTCCAGGCGCATATGACACGGCAAGCCGTGGAAAAATCAGCGCGTAATGTTCCTCCGGAGGAGCCGAATGCCGTGGGTTGAACCGATCGCCCGCCGAGCCGCGTGGGTGACGATCGCCGCCGCGGTCATCGCGTTTCTGTCACTTGCGAGGGATTTCGTCCTTCCCCTGGCTCTGGCGATCCTGCTGGCTTTTATGCTCTCGCCGATCGCCCGGTGGCTAAGCCGGCGAATCCGCTCCCGGCTCGCCGCCGTTTCCATCGCTTGCACGATCGGCGGTGCGGCGCTGGTCGGTATGGGCGCCATCGCGACGTACCAGTTCTTTGATTTCGCCGAGCAACTGCCCGGCTATCGCCACACAATCGCCAAAAAGCTTATCGCGATCCGCGGTAGCAGTGACGGCATCATCGGCCGAGCGGCCCGGACGATGACCGACATCGAGCACGACGTCGCCAACGCCACCGCAACCACCGTCCCCACCTCCAACAGTCCGCCGATCGCGATGGCGCCGATCCCGGTCGTCCAACGTGAAGACATCAGCTTCGTCGAATCGACCGGCGCGCTGCTCGAACCGTTCATCGAGCCGATGTTGCTGGCGGTCGTTGTCGCGGTGATGGTTTTTTTGCTGCTGCTCTATGCAGAAGAACTGCGCGACCGTGTCGTCGTGCTGGCCGGCACGCACCAGATCAGTGTCACCACGCAGGCGCTCGAAGACGCCAGCAAGCGCATCGGCAAATACCTGCTCATGCAGGCGCTGGTCAACACGATTTTCGGGGCTTCGATCGGCATTGGGCTGATGGTGATCGGCGTTCCCAACGCGCTGCTACTGGGTTTGCTGGCAGGATTGCTGCGGTTCATTCCGGTGCTCGGTGCGTGGCTCGGGGCACTGGTTCCGATTTTGTTGGCGATGGCGGTGTTCGATGGCTGGGCGCCGGTGGTGTATGTCGCGGGGCTGTTTGTCGTGCTGGAACTGATTGTCAACCTGGCGCTGGAGCCGTACCTGTACGGGCACAGCACGGGCATTTCCGGCATCGCGGTGATCGTTTCGATCTTGTTCTGGACATGGATATGGGGTCCGATCGGCCTACTTCTGGCCGTGCCTATCACCGCCTGCCTGGTGGTGCTGGGCAAGTATATCGAGCCGCTGCGGGTGTTCTACATATTGCTGACCGACGAACCGATGCTCGCCGGGGAGCGACGTCTCTATCATCGGCTTGTCACCGGCGATCTGCGCGCCGCCGAGACGATGATCGAGGAATCGATCAAGACCGCCGGCATGTCCGTGACCGCGGACAAACTGCTCCTGCCTGTGCTCCAGACGGCGCGGCTGGACCACGAGCGCGGATCGCTCTCCGAAGAGCGATTGAAACTGGTAAACGACACGACCGAGACGCTGGTTGCCGAACATCTGGCGGCGATCGCGATAAAGGGAACGTCCTGCGATTACGAATGCGTCCCGGTCTCCCCCTCTGACCGCCCCGCCGGCCTCGTGACGGCGGCGGTCATGTCGGAGCACCTGAAGTGTACGGTGAAAGTGTCGGAAAGCTCGATGCAATCCGATCTGATCAAGCTGGTCGAATCAGGCCAGGCCAGCACCCTGGTTCTCATCACAGCCAGTCCCGTATCGACGGCGCGGGCGCGGCTTCTGGCGAAATCCCTTTTGCTCCGCGCCAAGGACGTCAATCTCCTGCTGGTCGACATCGACGGTGCCGGCGATATCGTGGCCGAAACGGATCGGCTTACCATCGCCCACAGCGTGGAACAGGTCGTTGCCGAAATCCAACAGCTCGTAAGGCGGCAGGCGAGTGTCGATCCGCGGCCCGCCACGCCCGCGCCCGCGACGCCCGCCTTAACCGCCTGAAGATCACGCTTGTGCTATTAATATTTGAAAGGTGCTATTGTTGCCCATGATCCGTGCGTTACGCTTGTCACAACTCTGAACAAGGACCAACCGCATCATGGCAGCAGCAGTCGTAACCGAAGAGAAGCAAGGACACGCCGCACACACCAAGGCCGCCGACAGTCAGGAAGGCCTGAAGGGCAAAATCACCCGGCCGATCAACATCACTTTTTTGGGCGCGGGATCGGGATTCTGCCCCACGCTCGCCCGTGACGTTCTGTTGATGCCCGGTGCCGACAAAGGCGAGTTCCGGCTTTGCGATATCGACAAGGATCGCCTGGACATGATGCACCAGGTCGTCGCCAAGCTCATCAAAGATGCCGGCCGCGCGGACGGCTGGAGCGTTCGATCCAGCACCGACCGGCGTGAGCTGCTCAAGGGCACGACCTACGCCATCTGCTGCGTCGAAGTCTCCGGCACGGCGTGCGTGGCGTTCGATAACGACATCCCGCTGAAGTACGGCGTCGACCAGTGCATCGGCGACACCCTCGGGCCGGGCGGGCTCTTCAAAGGCCTGCGCACGATCCCGGTCTTCCTCGACATCCTGCGCGACATGCGCGAGATATGCCCCGAGGCGATTATGCTCAACTACACCAACCCCATGAGCATGATGGTGCTGGCCGCTGGCCGAGCGGTGCCGGAGATTCAGCTCGTCGGGCTTTGCCACAGCGTCCAGGGCACCAGCCATCTGCTAGCCGGCTACGCGGGCGTGCCGTATGAAGAAATGGAATGGGAGTGCGCCGGCGTCAACCATCTCGCCTGGTTCACCACGTTGAAGCACAAAGGCCAAGACCTTTACTCCACGGTTCTCTACGACAAGTTCCGCAAAGAAATCGAACTCGGCTACACCGAGGCCGCCGAAGGCAAGGCGATCTTTGATTCGCTCTATGCCGGCCACGGCGTGAAGGTCGAACAGCCGTACAAGACGACCGACCTCGTCCGTAAGGACATGTGCGTCCACTTCGGCGCGTTCATCACCGAATCGTCGGGACACCTGTCCGAATACCTCCCCTATTACCGCAAGAGCAAGGCCGGCCAGGCTCTGCTTCGCCGCGGTTACGAAGGCGGCAGTCGGTTCTACGCGACCAACTGGCCGAACTGGCGCAAAGGTGCCGACGAACACCGCGCCAAGCTGGTTGCCGGTGAAGCCAAAATCGAACTGAAACGCTCCTGGGAATACGCGTCGTGGATCATCGAGGCGCGTGAGAAGGATTCGCCTTACCGCATCCACGGCAACGTGATGAACCACGCCGTCACCGCCGACAAACGCAACGCCGGCGAGGCAGGCAAGCTGATCACCAACCTTCACGGCGACGGCGCGGTCGAAGTATCGTGCATGATCGATCGCAACGGCATCAACCCGACGCGTTACGGCAAGTTGCCGGCCCAGATGGCGCACATCTGCTGTAGCCAGCAGGCTTACTTCGATCTGGCCGCCACCGCGTGCATCAACAAGAGCAAAGAGGCCGCTGTTCACGCGCTGATGCTCGATCCGCTTACCTCCGCCGTCCTGTCGCCGAAAGAAATTCGCGACATGACCAACGAGATGTTCGAAGCGGAGAAAGAGTACCTCCCCGGCTATAAGTAGCCTCATGACGCCCCCGGCGGACCGCATCATGAGCAGACAGGAGACATTCCAGGCCGCCCGGGTCTTCCCGGGCGGCCCGCTCCTAATCACCCGCGACAATTTTGCGCACCCAGCGGGAAACATCGACATTTCGCTTCGGCGTGTTTCCATAAATGGAATCGCCGCTACCATCTTCCTTCCCGGCGGCGTGTCGGGTGAGTTCGTCTGGGCGCGCGATCGGATCGCACTTTCGCTCGGGACGCATGAGTTTGAAGTCTGACCAGGAACATCCATGAGCATCAAAGTTGCATTGATCGGCGCGGGCAGTGTTGTATTCAGCAAGAACCTCACCGGCGACATCCTTAGCTATCCCGAATTCCGCGACGCCACCTTCAGCTACATGGACATCGACAGCGACCGCCTACAGGTCGGCGCCGCGCTGTGCCGCAAGGTGGCCAAGGGAATCGGCGCGACGCCGAAGATCGAAGCCACGCTCGACCGGCGCGAAGCGCTCCGCGACGCGGATTTCGTCATCAACATGGTGCAGATCGGCGGGTTCGATTCGACCCTCGTCGACTTCGAAATCCCCCGCAAGTACGGCCTTAACTTCACCATCGCCGATACCACCGGGCCCGGCGGACTCTTCCGGGCGCTTCGCACCTTCCCCATGCTCAAGGGCCTCTGCGCCGACATGATGGACCTCTGCCCCAAGGCCGTTCTGCTCAACTACAGCAACCCGATGAGCATGAACATGCAGACCATCACCCGCACCAGCAACATCCAGGCGGTGGGCCTCTGTCATAGCGTGCAGGGAACCTTCGACGAATTGATGCGCTACATCGGCGAAGACGCGCACGATCCGAAGCTCACATTTCTCTGCGCCGGCATCAACCATATGGCGTTCTACCAGCGCCTGGAGAAAGACGGCGTCGATCTCTATCCGCGCCTGTTCGCGATCGCGGATGAAAAAATCAGCAAGAAGCAGAACGCCGTCCGCTTCGAGATGATGAAGCGGCTGGGCTACTACGTCACCGAATCCAGCGAACACAACGCCGAGTACAACGCCCACTTCATCCCCCACGGGCCGGAGGTTATCGAGAAGTACAACGTGCCGATCGACGAATACCTGCGCCGCTGCGATGGAATTGTCGACGAGTTTGAGAACGTCAAGAAGCAGGTGCAAAACGACGATGCGATCCAGCACCGCAAGAGTCATGAATACGGCAGCACGATTATCCATTCGATGGTGACCGGCACGCCCAGCGTGGTTTACGGTAACATGCCCAACAACGGCGCAATCAGCAATCTGCCGCGCAACGCGATCGCCGAGGTGGCGACACTGGTGGACCGCGCCGGCCTCCAATTCACCAACGTCGGCGAGCTGCCGCCGCAGTTGATCGCGTATATGAACCCGCATGTGACGCAGCATGAATTATTCATCCGTGCGGCACTCGAAGGCCGCCGTGACCACGTTTACCAGGCGGCGATGTTCGATCCGCTTACCGCCGCCACCATGCCGCTCGACAAGATCGTCGAAATGTGCGACGAACTCATCGCCGGCCACGGCTTTGAAGGCCAAGGCGGCTTCCTGCCCCCGCTGGACGCGAAGAAGACGCTTGTCCCCACCAGCGGCAAGCAGTTCAGCCCGCCGACACCGCAGGAACTTCGCGCCAGTTGGGATGCCGCCCACGGTGCCAGCGCAGGCGATCCGATCGAAGCCTGGCAGGTTACCGGTCCGATCGCCTACACCGACAAGAAGCTCCCGCCGACGAACTGGGCCCCGCCGATCGAAGCCGAGTTACTCGCGGCGCTCGCCGCCGATCGGGCACCCGACTTCACCAAAACCAAGTGGCTCCCCGCGATGGCGGCGCGGAAGGCGTTCGTTGACCTCAACGGCGTGTTCGGTCCTCAGACGCATTGCGTCGCGTACGCCTATGCCGAGATCGAAAGCATCCACGCCCGCGAGTGCGTGCTGAAAGTCGGCAGCGACGATGGCATTTGCATCTGGCTCAACGGCAAGCTGGTCCTTAACAAGGACATGATCCGCGGGTACGCGCAGGGCACGGACGATGTACCGGTTTTCCTGAAGCCCGGCTTCAACCGGATCCTCGTCAAGGTCACGCAAGGCGACGGCGGCTGGGGATTCGGCGTGATCGTGCCGAAGCCCAACTTCTAACGCCGGGCAATCTGGGTACTGCCGGGTGTACGCAGGCAATCCGGCGCATAGACTTGGCTTCAGCCTATGAGCAAGACCTCCGACACCCCCACCCGCTCCGACGCCATCGGCCGAGCATCGATCCGACTGGCTGCGATCGATGTCGGGTCCAACAGCGTTCACATGATCGTCGCCCAGGTCGATTCCGATGGCGGCGTCACCACGCTCTGGCGCGTCAAGGAGATGGTCGGACTCGGACGCATCTCGTTTCCTTCCCGCGTGCTGTCCACCGAGGCCATGGACCGCGCCGTCGCGTCGCTGGCGCGGATGAAGCAGGCGGCACGGATGCGTGAAGCCGAGAAAATCATCGCTGTCGCCACCAGCGCCATCCGCGAAGCCGACAACGGCGGCGACCTTATCGAACGCATCAAGACCGAACTTAAACTTTACGTCAAGGTCGTCTCGGCACGCGAAGAGGCGCGCCTCATCTACCTCGGCGTTCGCAACGCACACGACCTGGGCAGGAAACCCCATCTCATCATTGACATCGGCGGCGGCAGCGTGGAGTTCATTGTTGGCGACGCCAAGGAAGCCAAGCTACTGGAAAGCCGTAAACTCGGTGCCGCGCGGATGACCGCGATGTTCGTAAAGAGCGATCCGATCAACAAGACCGACCTCGCGGCGTTGCGGAGGCATTTCGAGCACGAACTCGCCCCGCTGGCAGAGCGGATCAGGTCGCTCAAACCGGTACAGTGCCTTGGAAGCAGCGGCACGCTTGAAAACATCGCCGAACTCTGCGGCGGTGACCGCGTCATCGACGCCGCCAAGCTCGAACGCCTCGAAAACCGACTCCTCAAGACCACGGCTGAAGAACGCGCCCGCATCCGCGGACTCGACGACCAACGCAAGGACCAGATTATCGCCGGCGTCGTGCTCGTGGGCGCGTTGATGCGACTGCTCAAGCTGACGCAGATCAACCTCGTCGGTGCCGCGCTTCGCGAAGGCATCCTTGCCGACTACCTGTCGCGCCACCTCCCCGACCTGCAAATCCGCCGCGACGTCCCGGACCCGCGCCGGCGTTCCGTGCTCGATCTGGCCCGTCGGTGCAACTGGTACGAGTCCCACTCCACGCAGGTCGCGAAGTTGACGCTACAGTTGTTCGACGATCTCAAACCCATCCATGGCCTCGGTGATCGCGACCGCGAGCTGATCGAGTACGGCGCGATGCTGCACGACATTGGCTGGCACATCGCCCCGCGCGCCCATCACAAACACGGCCAGTACCTGATTCTCAACGGCGACCTCAAAAACTTTGACGCTGAAGAGATCAAGCTGATCGGAGCGCTCGTGCGGTTCCATCGCAAGCAGACGCCTGACCGAAAGCGACACCGACTTTACGCTTCGCTGAACCCGCACGATCGCAAGACGGTCGATGTCGGTTCGGCGTTGCTGCGAATCGCCGACGGGCTCGATCGCAGCCACGCCAGCGCCGTGCAGAACGTCAAATGCGAGATTGGCCGAAAGAAATTGACAATCAACGTTAGCAGCGCGGTCGATATCCAGCTCGAACTCTGGGGTGCCCGCAAAAAGTGCGGATGGTTCGAGAAGGTCTTCGACCACACGCTCACGATGGAACACACCCGCACACGGGCGTAAGGTCTGGCCGCCCGCAGTCGGTCGCGAATGTAGCGCGCTACATCGCGCGTCACACGGATCGAACACCACCGAACTTCCCGAACCCTCCGCCCGGCCACGACTTACGCCGAAACCGTTTTTTCCCACAGTCGGTCGCGCAACTTTGAATGCGCTACATTTGCTACATGCAGCTCAGTCGATCTGATTCACTTGCCAAAGACCAGACCGTCGCCTGCGGCGCGAGCGGCCTCCATATACACCGTCGCGCTGCGCGTTTGGCATGACAATCGCGCAGCGCATCTTGAAAAACCTGTAAAAAAATCTGGCAGGATGTCCGCAATAGCTACTTCGCCGGCTGCGTCGCGGCGGGGAGACGGGCGTTTACGCCTGCCAGCGCCGCTTCGGCTTCTTCGGCGGCGGCAGGGTCGCGCAGATCCTTCGAGGCACGGGTCAGGGCCGGAATGCACTTGCGCGTTCCCACGATCGCCAGCACCTGCGCACCGGCGCTGCGCGCCCGGGCGTCCTTTTCAGCCAGCAAGTTCGTCGCCACGATTTCCGCGGACTTGGTCATCTGTGCCAGCGCGTCCACCACTGCCTCCTGCTCCTGCAACACCCACTTTGCGATCGAGGCCGCCACTTTCGGGTCGTCGCGATAGCACGCGGCGCGGATAGCGAGCACACGCTCGGCATTCTGCGATTTCGGGTTCGCAAGAATCGCCATCAATCGCTGCATCACTTTTTCGTCACCCCACGTCCCCAGCACCTTGGCGGCTTCGGGCGTGCTGTTGAGCGCGAAGAAACTGTCATCCTTCATTGGAATCGCGATGGCGGCGTTGAGCTCCGCCTTGCGTTCGGGATCGAAGCGAAAGTTGCTGAGTTCGCCGAACGCGTCCGCCAGACCGGACCCCTGGGTCGATTGCCTGAAATCGACCATCGCGAACGTGAAGCCGTCCACCGACGGATCAAGCCGCGTCAGCAGCATCCGCGTCTGCTCGTACTCCGGCGCGTCCCGGCCGGCGAGTTTCAGCAATTGCGGGACCGACGCCTTCGTCGCCACTTTCCGCAACGTGTACGCAAATCGAGGAAGCTTCGCTTTCCCATCTCGCTCCTGCAGGCTCGCCAGGAGTGCGTCTTCGACGGCTTTGGGGTCGTCGCCGATCATGGAGTCGGTCGGTTCCGGAACCGCGTCGGTCCGAAGGAGCCAGTCGATCAGGAACGCGGGCTTGCCGATCGTCGCTGGCTCGATCCCGGATTCGCGGACGCGAGCGTTGCACTTCTTGCACCGCGTCTTCTTCCCGGCGAACTCATCCTTAACCGATACTTCGCCCCGCAGGCACTGCATGCAAATGTAATCGCCATCGTTCCACCCTGAACTGACTACTTCCGTATCTTTTGACTCCGTCGAGAAATGTAACTTCGCGCCCAAACGTTTTCCATACTGCGGCAATGCGCTATAATCGTTGTTCACGAAGGAGCAAACGAGTTGGCACAAGCATTTCTGCTGCATCGCATGAACAACGGGTTGACGGTTTTGGCCGAGAAGATGTCTGGCGTTCGATCGGCGGCGATGACGCTGATCGTGCCTGCGGGCGGGAACAACGATCCCGTCGAGCGCTCGGGTTGCGCCACGGTCCTGTCCGAACTGGTTCTGCGCGGCGCCGGCGGTCGCGATAGTCGGCAACTGACCGACTATCTCGACACCCTCGGCCTGCAACGGTCGGCCAGCGCGTCGATCCTGAATTCGCGGTTCGCGTGTGCGGCGCTTTCTGAGACTGTCCTGGAAGGCATGCCGGCGTACGCAGATATCCTCCGTCAGGCGCATCTCCCGGACGACGGGTTCGAGCCGGCGCGCGATCTGGCGCTCCAGGGGCTGGAAGGAATCGAGGATGAGCCGCGCCAGAAATTGCTGATCGCGCTGCGCGCCTGCTATTGGCCGTGGCCTTACGGTCGCAACACGATGGGCGAAAAAGCGGACCTGGCCGCGCTCACGCTGGACGAGGTGCGCCAGGCGTACCGCAACCGCTACACCCCCGCCGGCGCGGTGTTGTCGATCGCGGGGGATATTGATCTGAACGACATCCGCGATCGCGTCGAAAAGCAGTTCGGCACGTGGGATTCGCCAACGCCCCAGATCGTGCATGCCCCCTCGCAGCAGAAAAAATACCACTACGAAGAAGCTCAAAGCGAGCAGACGCACATCGGGATCGCGTACCCGATCATCGACGAAACGCACCCGGACTACTACACCGTTCGCCTGGCGATCGAAGCGCTGGCCGGCGGGATGAGCGGGCGGCTGTTTACCGAAATCCGTGAAAAAAAGGCATTGGTCTATTCCGTCAGCGCCAGCTACAGCTCGCTCCCGGGCGCCGCGGGTGTGTTCGGGTACGCGGGCACGAGCAACGAGCGGGCGCAGCAGACGCTCGACCAGTTCATCATCGAACTGAAACGGCTGAGCGACGGCATCACGGAATCCGAACTCGATCGCGCCAAGATCGGCCTGAAGGCCAGCACGATCATGTCCGGCGAGAGCACGTCCAGCCGCGCCGGCGCGATCGCCCACGACTACATCATGCGCGGCCGAATCCGCACGATCGATGAAATTGTCGCCTCGATTGACGCGGTCAGTCTCGATCATGTGAACACCTACCTCAAAGCCAACCCCGCCGACAATTTCACCATCGCGATCGTCGGCCCGAAGGAGCTGCAAATCCCATGATCCAGACGAATCCCCTCTCGAAATCAAACACGGTTCGCGCGCATGAAGCGACGGGTGTAAACCCGTGCGTCTTCACTTCGACGCGAAAAGACGCGCGGGTTTACACCCGTGGCTTCTTTGGACATCATGCTTTTCGTGTTTTGCTCGCGCTCTGTGCAGTGTCGAGCCTGACGGCATCGTCGCACGCCGAATCACTCCTCAAAGATGGCGACCTCCTGGGCATTCTGGGTGATTCGATCACCGAGCAGAAGCAGTATAGCGTCTTCATGGAAGACTACATCCGCATGTGCCAGCCGAAGAACGTTGACGTTCTGCAATTCGGTTGGGGAGGCGAAACGGCGCCGGGCTTTCTGGGCCGCATGAAGCTGGACGTACTCCCGTTCAAGCCCACCATCGTCACCACCTGCTACGGCATGAACGATGGCGGGTACAAACCGATCGAAGACGCGACGCGAGAACGCTACAACAAGGCGATGACCTCCATCGTCGAGACGTTCAAAGCGGGAGGAGCGCGCGTGATCGTGGGTTCGCCCGGCGCGATCGATACCGTCACCTACAAGCGGCCGAACAATCCTGCGGAGGTTTACAACACCACGCTCGCGGCGCTTCGCGACGAAGCGAAGAAAGTCGCCGACGCCACCGGCAGCACGTTCGCGAACGTCTACGACCCGATGATCGACGTGATGGCCAAATCCAAAGCCAAGTTCGGCGACAACTACCACGTCGGTGGCGGTGACGGTGTGCATCCGTCGGCGAACGGGCACATGGTCATGGCGTACGCGTTCCTCAAGGCCATGAACTTCGGCGGGCAGATCGCGACGATCACCGTCGATCTCGCCGGCACCAAGGCCGACGCCAGCGCCGGACACGTCGTAAAAAGCATCGAAGGCGGCGCGGTCACGATCGAAAGCACCCGCTATCCCTTCTGCTTCGGCGGTAAGCCCGGCACGCCGAACGCGACCTCGGACATCCCCGAATTCATCCCGTTCAATCAGGATCTCAACCGCTTTACGCTCGTCGTCAACAACGCCCCCGCCGCCAAGTACAACGTCACTTGGGGTCCGACGACCAAGCAATACACCGCCGAGCAACTGAAGGCGGGCATCAACCTGGCTGCCGACTTCATCCAGAACCCGTTCAGCGAACCGTTCAACGTCGTCGAGCGGAAGATCAAGGACAAGCAGGCGTTCGAGACGAAGTACTTCAAGAATTTCGTCCACACGCTCGCCGACGCCCGTACGACGATCGGGGACGACCCCGCGTTCGACGCCGCCCAGGCGGTCTTCGCCCGCAAGCACGCCGAACTCGCCAAAGCCGCCCGCGACGCGTTCGTCCCGGTGACGCACACGATCTCGATCCTGCCCGTGCAATAAACGCCGCGTCGCGCACCGGCGTCGAGTCCGGGACTCGATTTGTGCGGTGCCCCGAATGTAGCGTGCTACATTCGGTGTAACACGCCCGCCGCACCCGCCAATCCGCGTAGCGCAATGGCGGGCCATGCATTACGCTCAGGCACGCTTGCGGTCGTTCAACGGCGCACTTTTGAGTGTGCTACATTTGTTACATCGCCTCAATTCCCCGCCATTCCGGCCGGGATTGATTGGGTTGTCAAAGAGCAGCACGCAGGACGGGAACCGCCCACGATCGCATCCATAAACGCGAAATCGTGAGCTTCGCCCGGCCTATCGGGGATCGCCCAAACGCACGGCACGCGGGCTCTCCATATAGACCCCCGGCGCTGCGCCTTTGTCACGACAATCGCGCAGCGCCGGGGGATTTTTCCCGCAAGAAACCTCACAGAACCCCCTTCGGCTGCCAGATTCGGCTCAATCGTGCGGATAATTCTCCAGACGAGATCGCAACGGCTAACTTATTATCATTAGATGGCGATATTTCGGAATAAGTCATAACATACCGATAGTTATATCATGCCGGAGTCCGACGCGCTATCGATCCAACTTCAGACACCAGTCGGTGCCCAACAGAGGCTCGCAGAACGGCTGCGCGCCCTTCGGCTTATGGCCGGGCTCAAACAGTCGACGCTGGCGGTGCGGGCTGGGGTTTCGTTGCCGTCGCTACGCCTGTTCGAGAATCGCGGCGAAATCTCGCTGAAACACCTTATGCGGATTTGTCATGCGCTCGGGCGACTGGACGAGTTTGAGCGCTTGTTCCAACCGCCGCCTGCGGCGACTATGGCTGAGTTGGAGTTGCGGACGGTCGCGCCGATGCGGAAACGGGGCACGCGATGAAAAAAATCGCCGTTCGATTGCGCTGGTCGCCGCAGGACATCCTCGACGTGGGCGAACTGGCCGAAGTCGATCGGCGCATTTACTTTGAATTCAACGCGGCATTCATGGGTCGTGGGCTGAGCCTTTCACCGTTCAAACTCCCCTTGCGTGCAGGACTGATCGAACACACGGATCGCTCGTACGGCCCGTTGCCGGGGATGCTTGACGATTCGCTCCCAGACGGCTGGGGTCGGCTCTTAATGGATCGTATGTGCCGCAAGCGCGGCATTGAGCCGGCGACGGTTTCACCGCTGGATCGGCTGTCCTATGTGGGAACGCATGGGATGGGCGCCCTGACGTTCCACCCACCGACTGAAGACAATGAAGCAGGCCAACGGCTGCTCGACTTGCACAAGATCGGCGAGAACGCCCGAGCCGTTCTGGCCGGTGAAACCACGGCGGTGCTGCCGGAACTGATGCGGGCCGGCGGGTCTGCTGCGGGCGCGCGGCCCAAAGTCCTGGTGGGGGTTCGGGGCCATCAGATCGTATCGGGAGAAGATGATCTGCCCGACGGCTTCGAGCACTGGATCATCAAGTTCTCCGCCAGGGCAAATGCGCGCAGCGCCGGGCCGATCGAATACGCCTACGCCGCGATGGCGCGTGCGGCGGGGATTGATATTCCTGAGACGCGGCTGTTTTGCGTGGGCAAGAACGCGTCCTACTTCGGCGTCCGCCGTTTCGACCGCACGCCGGGTAACCAACGGCTGCATGTCCACACACTTGCCAACCTGGTCCATGCCAATTTTCGCATTCCCTCGATGGATTACGCTGATCTGCTCAAGGTCACGCTTGCGCTGACGCGCAGTCATGCCGACGTGATGCGGGCGTTTCGCTGGATGGTGTTTAATATCGGCGCCCACAACCGCGACGACCACGCGAAAAATTTCGCGTTCATCATGAATTCGCTCGGAGAATGGACCTTGTCTCCCGCCTACGACCTGACGCATTCCACAGGCCCCGGCGGCGAGCACACCATGACCGTGGCCGGCGAAGGTCGCTCGCCCACCCGCGCAGAAGTGTTGAAGTTAGCCAAGCAAGCGGAAGTCAGTCCAAAGGATGCAACAGCCATCCTCGACCAGGTAAACGCAGCGACGGCCGGCTGGGATACACTGGCGAACGACGCGGGCGTCTCCAAAACACAGTCTCGGGCCATCGCCAAAACCTTCGTTCGGCTATAGAACTCTGATCAAACCGTCGGACGTTTACTTCGTCGGGCACACTATGGCGTGCCGCGAGGGCAACCGGCACGCAATAGCGTGCCCTACCGCCTTGCGGTTCGAGCGTCGGTGCGTCGCCGACTCGGCCACTGGTGCTGCACTGCGACTGGTCGATTGCGGAATACCCTCGAACTGAAGACGCCGGTTGAGGTTTGCGGCCGAATCCTCATAATCACGCTTCACAATTTTTGAAGGCACTTTTTCGGAGCAACACCCCAATGGCCGGCAACATCATCACCTGTAGCAATGGCGTCCTGAGCGTTCCCAACGATCCCGTAATCCCGTTCATCGAAGGCGACGGGACGGGCCCGGATATCTGGCGCGCGAGCGTGCGAGTGCTCGATGCGGCGGTGGAGAAGGCGTACAAGGGCGTGAAGAAGATCGTCTGGAAGGAAGTGCTCGCCGGGCAGAAGGCGTTCGATCAGACTAAGAACTGGCTGCCGGATGAGACGGTCGAGGCGTTTCAGAAGTACCTCGTGGGCATCAAAGGCCCGCTGACCACGCCGGTGGGCGGCGGAATTCGGTCGCTGAACGTCGCGCTGCGGCAGATGCTGGATCTGTACGTCTGCCTGCGTCCGGTGCAGTACTTCACGGGCGTGCCCAGCCCGGTGAAGCACCCGGAAAAGGTGGACATGGTGATCTTCCGTGAAAACACCGAGGACATCTACGCCGGCATCGAATACGCCGCCGGCACGCCCGAGGCGGCGAAGGTGCTGGAGTTTTTGAAGACCGCCGACCCGAAGGGCTTCGGCAAGGTGCGCTTCGGCAGCATGGAGAAGGTCGCCGACTGGCACACGCAGCTTGGGCATGGATCGGACGAGACGCTACAGGTCGGCGTGGGGATCAAGCCCGTCAGCAAGCAAGGCAGCCAGCGGCTGATCTACTCCGCGATCGAGTACGCGATCAAGCACAAGAAAAAGTCGGTTACGATCGTCCACAAGGGCAACATCATGAAGTTCACGGAAGGCGCCTTTCGTGACTGGGGCTACGAACTGGCCAAGAGCGTATTCGGCGCGGTCGAAATCGACGGCGGGCCGTGGTGCAAGATTCCCGACGGCAAACCGGGCGCGGGGATCATCATCAAGGACGCGATCGCCGATATCACGCTTCAGCAGGTGCTGACGCGGCCGGAGGATTTCGACGTCATCGCCACCCTCAATCTCAACGGCGACTACCTCTCCGACGCGCTGGCGGCGCAGGTGGGCGGGATCGGCATCGCGCCGGGCGCGAACATCAACTACATCACCGGCCACGCCATCTTCGAAGCAACCCACGGCACGGCCCCGAAGTACGCCAACCTCGACCAGGTCAACCCCGGCTCGGTCATCCTCTCCGGCGTCATGATGCTGGAACACCTCGGCTGGCAGGAAGCCGCCGACCTAATCATCAAAGGCTTGGAGAAGTCCATCGCCAATAAGACCGTGACCTACGACTTCGCCCGCCAGATGGAAGGTGCCAAAAAGATCAAGTGCAGCGAGTTCGGGGATGCGATCATCGCGAATATGGGGTAACGCTTGAGTTTCAAGGCCCGCAAAGTGACGCGCACCCTCGCGAAGCACGGATTTTACGTGCTTCGCGAGGGCGGCAATCATACGATCGTCAGGCGCGACAGTGACGGCGTTCAAATCGCGATCCCCCGCCATGGCGATATCAACCGCTACACGGCCAAAGGGATCGCCAGCGACGCCAAGATCGATTGGAACGCGTTCAAACGAGAGGTGTCATGAAACTCTATCACGTCCAAATTACACAGGACGAAGGCTGGTACGTTGGTCGCGTGCTGGAACGCGAAGGCATCACCACGCAAGGTCGCTCGCTCGACGAACTGGTGTTCATGGTGCGTGATGCGATCCAACTAATGTGGAATGAAAAAAACGTACAGTTGGAGCTGATCGTGCCTGCTGATGCCGCGACCGGCAATAAGCCGGCCAAAGGCAGGCGTCGTAGGGCCATCGCCGTGAAGTGACTTGCGGTTGATGCCGCAAATGCAAATGTGATTGCGAACGGAGTGAACAATGGCTTTGTTCGAGATGGCGAAGGATGAGATTGTTGCACTTCAGCCGCAAACGTTTGCCCGCGCTGGAGTCCGAGAGCGCGACGACCTCCAGCGATTGATTCGCGATCAGATCGAGATCGTCTCGCCCGACACGCTGATCATCGCGGAGGAGTTCTGTGACTGGCAGGACTCCAAACGTCGGATTGATTTGCTTGGGGTGGACCGGCAGGCCAACCTGGTGGTTCTGGAACTGAAAAGATCCGAGGATGGCGGGCACATGGATCTACAGGGGATCCGGTATGCGTCGATGATTTCGTCAATGACATTCGAGCGTGCGGTCGATGTCTTCCAACACTACCTTGGCCAGCGGGCCAGAGCGGATGACGCGCGACAAAGGCTCCTCGATTTCTTGGAATGGACCACCCCGTCAGATCAGCCTTTCGGACAAGACGTGCGAATCGTGCTCGTATCGGCGGAGTTCTCCAAGGAGCTTACGACATCCGTACTCTGGCTGAACGACCGCGATCTTGACATCCGTTGTGTGCGGCTGCGACCCTACTCGGACGGAATCCGTACCCTCCTCGACATCCAGCAGGTAATCCCCCTGCCCGAAGCTCGCCACTACCTCGTCGGACTGCGAGAGAAATCCGCCGAAGCGAGAACGGCTCAGCGTGAACGTGGCGATTGGGAAGGTGACTGGTTTGTGAATGTAGGAATGGATGATCCGCGACAGCCCGAACGCAATGAAGACGGCACCTGCTACACGCGACACTGGAACCTTTGTCGGAAGTTCGGCTACGTCTCCGGCGGTGGCGACCCGAAGTACTGGCGTCCGTTCGAACGGCTGGTGATTGGTAGTCGCATCTTCGCGTACCAGCGGAAGGCTGGCTACGTGGGCACGGGAACAGTGACGCACAGGCTGACGCCGCTGCATGAGTTTTTTCTTGCCGACGGGTCGCGCCTGGTGGATCATCTCTCGCCTGTTCGCGACCAGCGTAAGCGACCTGCAGAAAAGTGGGAGTACACCGTTGGCGTAGCGTGGGACGAGACCGTTCCACTTACTGAGGCGAAATGGTTCCCGAATGCCTTCGCGAACCAGAATGTCGTGTGCAAATTACGCGATCCATCAACCCTCTCGTTTCTCCGGGAAGCCTTTGGGGAGAAGAAGCTGGTCGGTGAATCATGAGCAAAGCCTACATGGAAATGACGTTTCGTGACGGCAAGCCGTTCGCGGCGTATCTGTATCTCGACCGGCGGTCCGACGACGTGGTGGATCGTACGAAGCGGATGGGAAGTGTGCTGGCCGACTTGGCGAAGGACGGACGCGTGATGGGGATCGAGATCCCATCTCCGGCCACCACGCGCGCAGGCGATTTGCTGTCGACGCTGGCGTCGCTGCATGTTCACGACATCCGTGAAGAAGAACTCGCCCTGTTGCCCGCCTGACTTGAACCGTCCGTCGGATGAAAGGTCCGCATGATCCGTCTCGGTTGCGTCGCCATCCTGATTGTCGTCGTCGCGATCCCGACGATCGGTCGGGGAATGCGGATGAGGTGCAGATTTTCAATGAGGCCGATGAGCTGATTGAAGTCGATAAAGTGGTCGGCCCGACGCGGCTGACCATCGTCTTCGCGTGCCCGCCGCAACTGGGCGGGCGGGCGAAGTGCAGATACTACTTTGAGACGTTCGGCGATCTGATCGTGCCGTGAATGCCAAACGGCGCTCGTGCCGGTATCATCACAGGCGATGAAAGACCCCCGGTTTGCCAAGCTGGCGACGCTGTTGGTGCGGCATTCGATGGCCGTGCAGGCGGGCGATAATGTGTTGATCGACGCGTTCGACATTCCAACGGATTTTACCGTCGAACTCATCCGCCAGGTCGTCGCCGCCGGTGGCAGGCCGATTGTGCAGACATACCATGAAGTGGTCCGTCGCGAACTGATCCGAAACGCCACACCCGAGCAACTGGACCTGATGGCGAAGATCGACAATGAGCGGATGCACAACATCCAGTGCTACGCCGGCGTTCGCGGCAGCTACAACGTCGCCGAGATGAGCGACGTGCCCGCCGATCGGATGAAGCTGTACGAGCAGCGATATCTGACGCCGGTACACCTGGAGACGCGAATCAAGACAACCCGCTGGGTGGTCATGCGCTGGCCCTTGGGCGCGATGGCGCAGGCGGCGGGGATGAGCACGGAGGCGTTCGAGGATTTTTACTTCCGCGTCTGCGCCGGCGTCGATTACGCCAAGATGGCAGAGGCGGTGAAACCGCTCGCGCAGCTCATGCGCGGCACCGATCGCGTCCACATCAAAGGCCCCGGCACCGACCTGCGCTTCAGCATCAAAGGCATCGACGCCATCGCCTGCACCGGCGAGCGCAACATCCCCGACGGCGAATGCTTCAGTTGCCCCGTCAAGGACAGCGTCGAAGGCGACATCAGCATCAACACCGAAACCATGTACCGCGGCACGGTTTTCAGCGGGATCAGGCTGGCGTTCAAGCAGGGCAAGATCGTTGAAGCATCCGCCGCCTCAGCGGCGCTGACTGACAAGCTCAACGACATCCTCAACGCCGACGACGGCGCCCGCTACATCGGCGAATTCTCCCTCGGCTTCAATCCGCACATCCTCGCCCCGATGCGCGACACGCTCTTCGACGAAAAGATCGCTGGCAGCTTCCATTTCACGCCGGGACAGGCGTACGAAGAGGCCGACAACGGCAACCGATCGCAAATCCACTGGGACATGGTCACCATCCAACGCCCCGATTTCGGCGGCGGGGAAATCTGGTTCGATGACGTGCTGGTCCGCAAAGACGGCCTATTCGTGTTACCGGTATTAGCGACGCTGAACCCGGATAGGCTTGGGAGTTGAGCCGCAGATAGACGCAGTTAAACGCAGATGGGAAGGGATGGCAAGATGAAAGCGCGACGCGATGCAAAATACTGGCTGACAACACAATGGGCACATCCGCTGGATGGATCGCTTCCCTATTATGTATTTCTCAAACCGGAGTACCAATGCCTGAAGCGTGCCGTGCAGGATGGCGACGGCGTTCTTTTTTATGAACTAGGCACACGCGCACCTTCGTGGGCATTTGCAAATCCCCCAAAAGGTCGGCAGGCAATTGTTGCAGTGGCAGTGGTGGGCGCACCATTCCGTAAACGCAGCGGCTTGCCGCCCGAGAACCCATTCACTCTTGAAGCGGTTTGTACTCAGCGTTCGGGTCGCGGCACCGTCCCGCGCGCGAAGGTGAATGCGATTCTTAGCTACAAGCCAAATTATGCGTTCTTTGGATATGGTGGAGGCTCAGGTTTAGCTGAAATCAACCTGCCTGAATTTCAGCAACTCGTAAATCTACTGTTGGCCTGAACTGAGTCGGCATCCATCTGCGGCTAATACTCCTCATGAAACGACTCCTGCTCATCATCCTCGAAGTCGGCCTGATCGTCGCGCTCGGCGTCTGGGTCTATTTCTCGCTCACCGAGACCAGCCCCATCCATCGGCCGAACGGGGTGGAGGTGACGGTGCAGTTGCCGAATGCGTGGGACAAGGCCATTCTCTATCCAGACGGCGACGGACACTGGAAATACGCGATCCGCACCCACGATGACGAGGTGAAAGACGTCACTGCGGACGAACTGGCCGCTACCATCCATCGCTCGCGCACGGAGCGGTCGTGGGGACAGAAACTGCTCAATGTCTCGAACCCGTTCGGCTACGTCTGGGTCGGATTGGGACTGCTCGGGCAGGTCTTGTTTACTGGCCGGATGATCGTGCAGTGGCTGGCGAGTGAGAAGAGCAAACGCAGCGTCGTGCCGCCGATGTTCTGGTGGATGAGCCTGGGCGGCTCGACGATGCTAATGCTCTACTTCCTCTGGCGGCGCGACCCGATCGGGCTGCTCGGCCAATCCTTCGGCTGGTTCATCTACGTCCGCAACCTCTGGATGATCTACCGTCCGCAAACGCCGCACCACGACGCGATCATGGATGCCGAAGAGGCGGAAGCTTGACGTCGGCCCCGAATTAGATATATACTTAATAAATGCTCGAGTTCCGGTGGATTGGGTGGAACATCGCAAAGTGCGAGAAGCACGGCGTTGCGCCAAATGATGCGGAGCACGTCGTGCGGCAGGCGAGGCGACCTTATCCGCGGCAGATCGACGATGGAAAATGGCTGGTCTGGGGCCAAACTCCGACCGGCTTTTTCCTGCAGGTTGTCTATGTGCTCGATCCAGACGGAACAGTCTTCGTCCTCCACGCCATGCCAATGACCGACAGGCAGAAACGACAGCATCGACGGCGTCGGAAGTGAAGCAGGTTGATGAGTCCGTTCTTGCTGGCAGACGCTGCAAGACAGTCGGAACGAAATCGGCACTTAGTGCCAGGTGTCCAATGGCGAAAAAGCAGGTCTGGTATTCACGCATGTCCGACGCGGAATTGGATTCCCTCGCCGAACCGTTTGAAAAGCGAGCGATTGATGCGAAGGAACTCAGGCCGATGACGCCGGAAATGCGCCGGCGATGGGCCGCCGCCAAACGCAAAAAACCGGGCAGGCCCAAGGTTGGCAAGGGCGCGTCGCGGGTGCTCTTGAGCGTCGAAAAGGGATTGCTTGAGGAAGTGAACCAGTATGTGCGGACTCGCAAGATCTCCCGATCCGCTTTCTTTGCCGACGCGGTGAGAGATAAGCTCAAGCGATCGGCGTAGGCTGACGATGCCGCTACAATCTCCCGATTCATGCAACGCAACCCGATCCAGCAACTTCCGCAGTCGCTCGTCAATCGCATCGCCGCCGGCGAGGTGATTGAGAGGCCGGCGTCGGTGGTGAAGGAACTTGTCGATAACGCGATCGACGCCGGCGCGACGCAGATCATCGTCGAGATCGAGGACGGCGGCCGGGAGTTGATCCGCGTGATCGACGATGGGTCCGGCATTCCCGCCTCCGAACTGCCGCTGGCTTTTGCGCCCCATGCCACCAGCAAGCTGAAAGACGACGAAGACCTCTTTCGCATCCAGACCATGGGCTTTCGCGGCGAGGCGCTGGCGTCGATTGGGTCGGTGGCGCACGCCCGCATCCTCTCTCGCGTCGCCACCAGCGATGCCGCCTATGAGATGACCAATCGCGGCGGCGAACTGTCGGACGTCCAGGCGGCGGCGGGGAACGTCGGGACCACGATCGAAATCCGCAACCTCTTCTTCAACACGCCCGCCCGGCGGAAGTTTCTCAAGGGCACGCAGACCGAGTTCGGACACATCGGCGAGATGCTGATGCGCCTGGCGCTCTCGCAGCCGCAGGTCGCGTTCCGATTGCTGCACAATGGACGCAAGGTGCGGGAGTATCCTGCCACGTCAATCAATGATCGGCTGCTCAGCGCCTGGCCGGACGATTTCCGCGAGCAGCGGTTGCCGCTGGACACGCGGGACGCCGAGATCAAGATCTCCGGCATCATCGGCCTGCCGGAACTGGCGACCCCGACGCCGAAGTACCAGCACCTCTACGTCAACGGCCGGCCGGTTCGGGATAAATCAGTCATGCACGCGCTGCGTGAAGCCTACCGCGGCCTCACCGAGCCCGGCCGACATCCGGCGGCAATCTTGCTCATCACCCTCCCGCCCGGCGACGTTGACGTCAACGTCCACCCGACCAAGAGCGAAGTCCGCTTCAAAGACTCCGGCCGACTCCACGGGCTGGTGATGAGCGCGGTCCGCGAGGTGCTACTGGGCAACGACCTCACGCCGCGCGTAGTGGCGCGCGCGGACGATCTTCCCGAAGCGCAGCGGCAGTCGATGCAGGAGAAGCTGGCGGGATTCTTCCGACAACCTCCCTCTCCAGCCGGGGGAGAGGGCCGGGGTGAGGGGGACTCTCGCGCAGCGGGTTTCACCTGGTCCACGCCCAGACCCATTCCCGATCTCCCTTCCAATGACCCGTTTGCATTGCGATCACAACAGACGCAGCCGGCGATTGAGTACCCTGCCGCGCCGTCGTCATCGGGCTCAGGCGAGATTCTCCCTCACCCTAGCCCTCTCCCCCAGAGGGAGAGGGGACCGGAGAACAGCAACGCGATCCAGCTTCACAACAGCTATCTCGTCGTCGAATCGGACGAGGGGATGGTGATTATCGACCAGCACGCGTTGCACGAGCGGATCATTTACGAAGACCTGCTCGCCAAGGTGCTGGCCGGTCCGCTGGAGAGTCAGCGGATGTTGATTCCGCAGACGATCCGCGCTTCGGCGCGGCAGATCGACCTGCTTGAGCAGATCCGCCCGATGCTCGCGAGGCTCGGCGTCGAGGCCGAGCAGTTCGGGCCGGATACGATCGCGGTGCAGGCGTTTCCGTCATTCCTTGATCGGCTGGAGCCGGGGACGTTCGTCCAGGAACTGCTGGAAAAAGGCGAACAGGAACTGCTCGATCTGCATGAGGAAGAATTGCTGCACGAAGTGCTGGACATGATGAGTTGCAAGGCCGCCATCAAGGCCGGCGACCCGCTCACGCCGCAGGAGATTGATGCGCTGCTGAAACGCCGCGAACTCGTCGAACGATCCAGCAACTGCCCCCACGGCCGCCCGACGACGCTAAGGCTGTCGATCAGTGACCTGGAGAAGCAGTTCAAGCGGACGGGGTTTTAGGCCCGTCGAGCGGCATAGAACGTGTCATCCTGAGTGGACCCACGAAGGATCGACACGCCGGGCAAGAAGATCCTTCACGAGTACGTTCAGGATGACAATCGCGGAAAATCATTCGCCGTAGATCCCGCGTTCGATTTCCGCGATTTTCTCGATGCGCCGCACGTGACGGCCGTCCGAAAAAGGCGTTTCCATGAACGCTTCGACGATCTTCATCAACTGGTCCTGCGACAGCAGGTCCGTTCCCAGGCAGAGCACGTTGCAGTGATTCGCATCACGCGCGACGCGCGCCATCACCTCGTCGTTGACGACGGCGGCACGGATGCCGCGGACTTTGTTGGCGCAGACGCTCATGCCGATCCCGCTGGAATCCAGCAGGATCGCCACGTCCATTTCCCCCGCCGCCACCATCCGGGCTGCGGGCAATGCGAAATCGGGGTAGTCGCAAGGACTGTTGCCTTCGCAACCCAGGTCAGACAGCTCGTGTCCTTTCCCTTTCAGAAAAGGAACGATCTTCCGCTTGCACTCGTACCCGCGATGGTCGCAGGCAATGGCGACCTTCATGGTTCCTCCGCGTTCTTCATGGGATGATCTTCTTCTCCTTGAGACGCGCGCGGATCAGGCCCTGCATATGCTCGGCGAGCTTACGATACGTTGCCACGTCCGAGCCAATCGGATCTTCGATTTCGCCGGAGGTGTCCAAAAGTGCCGTTTTAGCAGACGCGCCCGGTGACATCATCTGGATCGCGTGAGCGTGCGAGCGGCCCATCACGAAGACGGCGTCGGCGGTATTGAGCAGCTCGGCCGTAAGGGGCTGGGCTCGATGGCGCGCCAAGTCTGCGCCCATGGCCTGCACCGCTTCCACCGCCTGCGGCGCGGCGCGCGTTCCCGCCAGCGCGAACACCCCGGCCGAGATCACCGCGATGCCCTTGGCGTCGAGCTGCGATTCGGAGACGCCCAGGCTCTCGGCGATCGCCTTGCGCGCAAGCGCCTCGGCCATCGGAGACCTGCACGTATTGCCGCTACAGACGAACAGCACCGTCGTACGAAGCTGCCGCTGAATGATCCGGTCGTCGAACACGCCCACCCGGACGATCTCGTAACGGTCGTCGCGTACGCGAAGCAGCGTCGACGGTTTGCTGAAGCGGGTCGGTCCGGCGTCGATCGCCAGGTCGACATCCACGCCGGCAAGATCTGAAGGCAACTGCGAGGTCACGTCGCCCAGCTTGGTGAGCGCGACCGGTTTTCCGGAGCGCTCGACCACTTCACTGAAAACTAGATGATCGGGGCAGCGGAGCGTGATCGTGTCTTTATCAAACAGCTCGTGTTCCTGGATGCCGAGCCGGGTGGCGATGGCTTTTCTCTCGTCGGCAGGGACATCGAAGATCAATCCCACCGGCCCAGGCCAGAGCTTGCGCACCAGCCGTTCGGCGAACTCGTTGTGCCTGGACACGTACTGCCATGCCTGCGCGGGATTAGACAGGTGCAGCGTCCAGGGCTTCTGCTCGTTCGACGCCCGGATGGATTCGAGGCGTTGTCGGGTTTCAGGCAGATCGATCCGCCCGGCGACGCCGTAGACAGTTTCTGTCGGCAGCACGACCAACCCGCCGGCTTCCAGCACGTCGGCGGCCCGGTCGAGCGCGGCTTCGATGTCGTCGGCTTGGAGAATGTTGATCACTTCGGGCATCGGCTCTTGCGGGATTATCCGTGGGGGTTGTGAAGTTAGTCAAGGCGGGACAATACGATTGCGGTTTTTCAACCGCCGTTCACATTCGCAAGGTCGCACCGGCATGGTCGGCAAAGGCTTTGACGACCCGATCCATTACCCCCTGCACCTCATCCGCCGTCAGCGTTCGGCCGGCGGCGCGGAAGGTAAGGCGGAACGCCAGCGAACGATGATCCTTCGGCACGGGGTTTCCCTTGTACTCGTCAACCAACTGCACCTGCTCAAGCAACTCACCCGCACTGGTTCGCAGGATCGCTTCAAGCGACGCATATGATTCGCTCGACCTGACCACGATCGCCAGATCCCGCGTCACCGGCGGGAGCTTGTTGACCGGCTTGTACGTGATCGGCGCCCCAAATGCCGCTTCGACAACCGTCAGATCGATCTCGAACGCGTAAATCGGATAACTTTGACGCTCGATCTTAATGTGCGACGAATCGATAGCGCCCACGTGCCCGATCACCCCGCCGTTCAACTGAACGCTCGCGGTCTCGCCCGGCTTGTACGGCGCCTGCATCGCGGCGGCGAACGTCACGCCCTTCACGCCGATCGATTCGAACAGGTCTTCCAGTTCGCCTTTGACCGTGAAGAAGTCGAGCTTGGTTTCGCCCTTCCAGATCGCCTGCCGCGCGATTCCGCCGACCACCCCGCCTAGCGTCTGGCTTCCGGGGAGCGTGGCGAACGTGCGATCGACTTCGAACAGACGGATGGTGGACGCGCCACGAAAGATATTCCGCTGCGTGCTGGCGACCAAGCCCGTCAGCAGCGATCGGCGCAGCACCGCCATCTCGGCGGTGGCGGCGTTGCTGAGGGTGATCGCGTCTGCCGGCATCCCCAGCCACTTGGCGCTGGTGGCGCTTTCGAGCGGGTCGTTCTTGGTTTCGTACCAGCCGATGCTGACCAGGTGCTTCGCGATCGCGGTGCGAAGCCGCGACGACTTGGCGTCCTGCCCGCGCGTGGGTGCTGCGATGGCGGCACCCATGGGGATGTTGTCGTAGTCGATAAGTCTGGCGACGTCTTCCATCAGCACGACCGGGTCGTTCACATCGACACGGTACGTGGGAACGGTGACGTTCAGCTTGGCATCGACACCGTAACCCAGCTTGGTGAGCGAGTTGCGGATGGTGGACTCTTCCACCTTCATCCCGACCATGCGCGACACGCGGTCGGCCGTGAGGGAAAGGTGGCGGGGCTCGATCTTTTTCGGATAAACGTCGGTTGGCGCGCAGGCAAGTATGCCTGCGGCTAATTCGTGGATCAGTCCGTAGGCGCGGTTGCGAGCCCAGTCGAGCATCGCGTTCGGATCGACGCCGCGCTCGAATCGGTATGACGCGTCCGTCCCGCCCGCCCCATCGATCCGGCGGAGCGTTTTGACGTTGCTGCGGATGTGGACCGGGTCGAAATACGCGACTTCCAGCAGCAGGTCAGTCGTGTTCTGCGCCGTCTCGGCGTGCTTGCCGCCCATGATGCCGGCGAGGGCTTGCGGCTTTTCGGCGTCGCAGACGCACAGCGGCTGGCCGTACTTGCTGGTGATCGGTTTGCCGGCCAGCAGCTCGAGCGTTTCGCCTTCGCGCAGCTTACGAACGACGATCTTCGGCCCCCCATCTTTCGTCACACCGAGCTTCGCCAGGTCGAACGCGTGCATGGGTTGTCCGGATTCCCACATCACAAAGTTGGTGATATCGACGATGTTGTTGATCGGCCGCATCCCGGCGCTCAGCAGCACGCACTTCAGCCACCCCGGCGACGACGCCACCTTCACCCCCCGAAACGCCGCCGCAGTGAAGCGCGAGCAGAGCGCGGGTTCGTCGATCTGAACCTCAATCGGCTTCTCACTCCCCGGCGTTAACATTACCGGTTCCGGCCACTTCGTTTTCACGTCGAAAATGGCAGCAATTTCACGCGAGATGCCGAGAATCCCCAGGCAATCCGGACGGTTAGGCAGCACTTTCAATTCGATCAGGTATTCGGGGATGTCGATCAAATCCACCAGCGACTTGCCCAACTGCGATTCGTCGGCCGTGTGATACATGCCCCCCGCCCCGAATCCGTAGTCGCGTGCGATCAGGCCCATCTCGCCATCAAGGCAGATCATCCCGACCGACTCAATCCCGTGGAACTTACCCGCCGCCACCTTCTTGCCCGTCGGCAGCGTCGTTCCGGCTAAAGCGATCGGCACGCCCCAGCCGACCTTCACTTCATGCTCAGATCCGACGAGCACGCTAATCAGCTTGCCCTTCTCGATCTCCACTTTCGTCGCAAACATCCCCGGCGCATCGGCGATGGGCGAGAGTTCGCGCACGAACCCGATATTGATCGGCTTCAGCTCCACCTTTAACTCGGCCTCCGCTTCCACTTCCAGGCCTGCGCGCGGCATCGCATCCACCAGTTCTCGGTGCGGGATCGGCGTATCCAGATACTTGAGCAGCCATTCGGTATTCAGCTTCATCGTCGCGCGTCATCTTATACGACCGTGACCCAACTCGCACGTTCCCACCCCACCCGGGCATGCCCCGTTACGATCAGTGGGCTGACTTCATCACGCTACCAGCA
>JBBQQZ010000008.1:0-27321 GCA_038215325.1 Tepidisphaerales bacterium
TCGGTTCGTTCAACGTGGCAGCAGGATGGGGGCTCTTGCTGGCAATCCTGGCGATCGTTCTAGGGGCGCTGGGAGTCGTCATCGCGCTACGGCCGGGCGTGCGAGGGGGCATCTTGTCGCTCTTCTCGATTGTCGCCGGGGCGATCGGCATTCTGGGGGCTTTGCTCCGCATCATCTTCTAACTTGGTTCGGCGGTCGTTGTACCGGACGAGCGGAGCCGTATAATCCGCCGTTCCTCATGGGACTGATCGTACAAAAATTCGGCGGCACGTCCGTCGCAAACGCGGAAAAGATCCACCTCGCCGCCAAACGCGCGCTGGATGCCAAAAAACGCGGCAACCACGTCGTGGTCGTGGTTTCGGCAATGGGCGACACCACTGACGTACTGGTGGACCTGGCAGACCAGGTTTGCACCGTCAACGGCGCGAAATGCAGCCCGCCCAAGCGAGAAATGGACCAGCTCCTGGCCACCGGCGAGCAGGTCACGATCGCGCTGATGGCAATGGCGCTGCACGCACAAGGCTCCGACGCCATCAGCTTCACCGGCGGGCAGATCGGGCTCGTCACCGACGACGCATTCTCCAAGGCCCGCATCAAATCGATCAACCACCAACGCATCCTCGGCGAACTGGAGCAGGGCAAGATCGTGATCGTCGCCGGCTTTCAGGGCATCACCCCCGATGGCGATTTCACCACCCTCGGCCGTGGCGGGTCGAACGCGACTCTGGTCGCTTTGGGCGCGGTCCTTAAAGCGGACGTGTGCGAAAATTACACCGATGTCGACGGCATCTACACCGCCGACCCCCGGATCGTGAAAAACGCCCGCAAGATCGAACGCATCACTTACGACGAGATGCTTGAGCTGTCCGGTGCCGGCGCGTCGGTGCTGCAAACCCGGGCTGTGGAATTTGCAAAAAAATACAACGTTCCGATCGAAGTGCGCAACAGCGGGAACAACAATCCCGGCACGTGGATCGTTGCGGAGACGAAGAACATGGAACACATCGTGGTCTCGGGTGCGGCGCTGAAGAAGGAACTGGTCCGCGTGACGGTGAAAAGCGTGCCGGACAAGCCCGGCGTCGCCGCCAAGCTGTTCTCCACGATCGCGGCCGCCAAAATCGTGGTCGATGACATCATCCAGAACGTCATGGACGACAACACCGCCAACATCTCCTTCACCGTCGAGCGCGGCGATCTGGCGGACATCAAGCCCGTGGTCGAAAAACTGACGCTCGAACTGGGCGGCAACACCCAGGCGATCTACCAGGACGGGCTGGCGAAGGTGAGCGCGGTGGGCGTGGGCATGCGAACGCACACCGGCGTGGCGGAGCGAATGTTCAAGGCGCTGGCGGACGCGCAGATCAACATCCAGAACATCACCACCAGCGAGATCAAAATCAGTTGCATCATCACCAAGGAAGACGGCCCGCGGGCACTCCAGGTGATCCACGACGCGTTCGAATTGGAAAAAGCCCGCTGAGAAGGTAGCCGCAACGCTACGCGTTGCGCGTCTTCTTTTGGGCAGGAAAAGACTCGCAACGCGTAGCGTTGCGGCTACTGACGACTGACGATGTCCAAGCCCCGTCGCAAAGCCTCGCCCGAGCAGATCGCGGCCGCGGTCAGGCGGCATCGTCAGTGGCGAATCGTCCTCGGATTGCTCGTCCTCCTCGTCGCGGCGTCCAGCTATTGCAGCCACGTCAAAAGCCCGAGCAACCCCCGATCGCTCGAAGGCCAGCACGTTATCGTCCATGAAGTGATCGACGGCGACACGATCGAGATCCGTACCCCCGTCGGCGAATTGGAGCGCGTAAGGCTGAAGGGGATCGACGCCCCCGAACTCGCCAGGGGTGGCAAGCCGGCCGGGTATTTCGCCAGTGAGTCCAAGCGTTACCTGCGCGACCGAATCGACGCTCGCCAGGTCGTGCTTCAGTTCGACGGCACCGACCTTCGCGACCGCTACGGCCGGCTGCTGGCGTTCGTCTATCTGACCGAAAACGACAACATCAACATGGCGATGGTCCAGAACGGCTACGCCTACGTCGACCGGCGTTTCCACAGCCACCTGCAATCCAAACTCGGCCAGGCCGAAGGCGAAGCCCGCCGCAAGGAACGGGGGCTTTGGAAAGAGGTAACGCCCGACCAAATGCCGGTCTGGCGGCAGGAGTGGCTGAAGCAAAGGAACGCGTTGCGGGGAGTTGAATCGAGCGACTAGATCGCGATGCTTATCCGATATAGGGAATTGGCCCAACCATTGAGGAGACGATATGACCGAAGAAAACCCCGTGCCGCCGCCCGAACAAACGGTTCCGCCGACTGAGGGTGTTACGGCCGCTCGCGGACTTTTCACGCCTCCGCCCGTCCCGCTGGAGCCCGCCCCACAGGAACACCGGACGATGGGTATGCTCACTCACCTGCTCGCACTCAGCGGTTTTGTCGGTGTTCCGTTCGGGAGCATCGTGGGTCCTCTCGTCATCTGGCTCATGAAGAAGGATGAAGTGCCATTCGTCGACGACCAAGGCAAGGAATCGCTGAATTTTCAGATCACCGTGCTCATTGCAATGATTGTGCTGTCGCCAACGATCTGCCTGTTTGGCATCGGCATCATCCTGATTATGGGTGTCGCAGTCGCAGCGATCGTCCTCACTATCATCGCGTCGGTGAAAGCGAACCAAGGCACTTGGTACCGCTACCCCTACACGATGCGGCTGATCAAGTAAAACCATCGTCTCCACTCCACGCTCTATCAAAGCCCACGGCCGCGCCGTGGGCTTTACTTTGCGCGCTTGCGACGCCAAGTTATCGGCATGAAGACCCAGTCCATCGGAACGTCCTCGCTCGTTACTTCGCGCCTCGCCTACGGCTGCATGCGCACCGTCGGCACCTGGAACCCCGCCGAGGTGGATGCCGAGCGTGAGGCACAGGCCACCCGCGCCACCCGTGCGGCGATCGATGCCGGCTACACGCTGTTCGACCACGCCGACATCTACTGTCACGGCGAATGCGAGCGTGTCTTCGGCAATATGCTGGCAGAGAACCCGCGCCTGCGCGAGAGCATGGTGATCGCCACCAAGTGCGGCATCCGCTTCCCCGGCAAGCCGGACGCCGATTCGCCCCACCGTTTCGATTTTTCGCACGACCACATCATGTGGTCCTGCGAACAGTCGCTCAAGCGCCTGCGGATCGAGACGATCGATATCTACCAGTTGCATCGACCCGATCTGCTGATGAATCCGCCGGAAATTGCCGAGGCGTTCGGGAAACTGCACAAAGCGGGTAAGGTGCGGTTCTTCGGCGTATCGAACTTCATGCCGTCGTTCGTCAGCGCCCTGCAAAAGCACCTGCCGTTCCCGCTGGTAGTCAATCAGGTCGAAATCCACCTCGCGCGGCTGGCGTGTTTTTACGACGGCACGCTCGACCAGTGCATCGAAAACACGATGACCCCCCTCTCCTGGAGCCCCATCGCCGGCGGGATGCTGGGCGCGGGCGGGAAGGTGCGGGACGACCATCCTCGGAAGGAGCTTCTATCAAAGCTGGTCGATATGTTGGACCAAATCGCCGCTAAGTACGGGGTATCACGGACGGTGATGGCGCTGGCGTGGCTGATGAAGCATCCCAGCAAGATCATCCCGATCGTGGGGAGTGCCAAACCCCCGCACATCGACGACGCCGTCAAGGCCGATACCATTGATGTCGACCGCGAAGACTGGTACCGCCTGCTCGTCGCCGCCCGGGGCGAAAAACTGCCGTAACGCATGCAGCGCCGGTATTTTCGACACAATTTTTTCATTTCCGCCATCCGATCGCGTACAACCCGGCGTATCGTCCGGAGTCGCTCGGCCGAGTTTTTTTCAGGTTTAATGTTCATGCGTCAGTCGATTTCCCTGCCCGTGCAGTCCACCGACCGCTTCGCCGCCCACCTGGCTGGGATCGGCCGTAGTCTGTCGCGCCGCACGATCTCTACGCTCCAGATCAACGTCGGCAAGATCTGCAATCTCGCCTGCCACCACTGCCACGTCGAATCTGGGCCCAAGCGCACCGAGATCATGACCTGGGAAACGATGCGCCAAATCCTCGACTGGCTCGATCAGCACCAGCCCACCCTCGGCATCCGCACCGTCGATCTCACCGGGGGCGCGCCGGAGATGAATCCAAACTTCAAACGCCTGGTCCGCGAGATGCGTGACCGCAACATCCACGTGCTGGACCGCTGCAATCTGACGATCCTGCTGGAACCCGGCTACGAGGACATGGCGCAGTTTCTGGCGGACCACCAGGTGGAGATCGTCGCATCATTGCCCTGCTACCTGGAAGAGAACGTCGACAAGCAACGAGGCAAGGGCGTGTTTAATGAATCGGTCGACGCGCTGCAACGATTAAACCGCCTCGGCTACGGCGGGCCGGGGTCCGGTCTCAAGCTCGATCTGGTCTACAACCCCGTCGGCTACGGCCTGCCGCCGGCGCAGGAATCGCTTGAGGCGGATTACAAGCGCGAACTGCATGCGCACTTCGGCATCGCGTTCAACAAGCTGTGGACGATCACCAACATGCCAATTAAGCGGTTCGAGCACGCCCTGCACCGCGACGGCAAGTACGACACCTACATGGCGAAGCTCACCGACGCCCACAACGACGCAAACATTGATGGCGTCATGTGCCGCGATCTTGTCAGCGTCGGCTGGCAGGGAAGCGTGTACGACTGCGACTTCAACCAGATGCTCCAGATGCCCATCGACGGTCCATCCGGCGAAGAGCACATCGTCGAAGCGGAAAGCCGCAAACTGTGGGACTACGCCCCAGGCGAGCTGATCGACCGCACCATCCGCACCGGCACCCACTGCTTCGGCTGCACCGCCGGCGCGGGATCGAGTTGTACGGGGCAGTTAAGCTGATTCACTTTTCGATGGATGTCACATGAAACTCAAACTGATCCTCTTGGCAACGCTTGCGCCGTGCGCCCCGGCGATGGCGCAATCGCTGTAGATCAACGGCTCAATGACCGTCAACCCGACGTGCCCCGGGCCGGAGGGGTGCTGCTGACTGTCTCCCTCAGATTGTAGCGTTCGCCGTGCGAACCGTTCCGACGAATCGGATCACACGGCGAACCCTGCAAAAAGCGACACGATCCCACGCGACTTTCACTTCACCGCATACACCTTCACGCTCGCCGCGTAGTCGTTCACGTTATGCCGCTTCAGCAGGTCCGCCAGCCCTGAATGCACTTCGCTGGACGCCTCCGCTCCACCACAACACCCGGCGGTCTTCAGCGACACAGTGCGCGATGCGGATTTCGGCTTCTCATCCATCGCAGGCGAGCAGCAGCCGGACTGGTTTTCGACCTTGGCGTAGGCGTTCAGGTCCGCGCCGGTGTCCTGAACGATCACCTGCGAAAAGCCCGCGTCGCGAAGCTGCTGGACATAGTCCTCGATCAACTCCGCGCCCGCGATGCACCCGACGTACGCGTTGACGCTCTCCTTGAGCGCCGCCGGCAGGGCTTGCTTGAGCGCGATATCGCTGGCGGCCAGGCGACCGCCGGGCTTGAGGGTGCGGTAGATCTCTCGGAAGACCTTGGGCTTGTCCGGCGCGAGGTTGATCACGCAGTTGCTAATCACGCAATCGACGCTCGCGTCCGCCAGCGGCATGTTGTCGATGGTCGCGAGGTGAAATTCGACGTTCGCGTACCCACCTTGAACGGCCGACCGCTTGGCGCGTTCGATCATCTCGGGGGTCATGTCGATGCCGATCGCCTTGCCAGTTGGGCCGACCTTCGCCGACGCCAGGAACACGTCCAGCCCGCCGCCGGAGCCGAGATCGACGACGACCTCGCCTTCGCGCAGCGACGCGGTCGCGGTGGGATTGCCGCAAGACAAACCCATGTTCGCATCCGCGGGGATCGAGGACAGTTCATCGGCGGAGTATCCGAACGCCTGTGCCACGGCGCGGACGCCGGCGTGGGTGTTCGACAGGGCGCTGGTCGCCACCGACCCGTACTTCTCCTTCACCGCCGTCACGATCGGCGCCTCGGCCACCGCGACAGCAGTTTTCTCATTGTCACAGCAACACGTCGGACCACAGCAGGCTTCTTTCGCACTCATAGCAGACTCCTAGTTTCCAGCCCTCGTCATCGAACGACCGTCGCGCAGGCTCCGTCAACGACGGGTGCAGACGCGGCGTCTATTTCATTTCCGAACCATACTCGTTGCAGCCACAGCGACACGTGTACCAGCCCGATCAGCACCGGCACTTCGACCAGCGGCCCGATGACCGCCGCGAACGCCGCGCCGTGGCCGATCCCGAACACCGCCACCGCCACCGCGATCGCAAGCTCAAAGTTGTTGCTCGCGGCAGTAAAGCTGATCGTCGCGGTCTTGCGATAATCCGCGCCCGCGATCTTGCCCATCCAGAAACTGACGAAAAACATCACCACAAAATAGATCAACAGCGGCACGCCGATCCACACCACGCTCAGCGGCTTGGCGACGATCGTCTGGCCTTGCGTGACAAACATCGCCACGATGGTGAACATTAGCGCGATCAGCGTCACCGGGCTGATGCGCGGGATAAATACTTTCTCGTACCAATCGCGCCCGCGCGCCCGGACCAGCACCAATCGCGTCAGCATCCCGGCGATGAACGGAACGCCCAGGTAGATAAACACGCTCCAGGCGATCTGCCCGATCGAGATCGCCACCACCGCGCCCTCCAGCCCCAGCCACTTCGGCAACACGGTGACGAACACCCACGCGTACAAGCTGTAAAACAGCACCTGAAACACGCTATTGAACGCCACCAGCCCGGCCGCGTATTCGGAGTCGCCGTTGGCGAGCTCGTTCCACACGATCACCATCGCAATGCACCGCGCCAGCCCGATCATGATCAGTCCGACCATGTATTCCGGCTGATCGTGCAGAAACAGCACCGCCAGTCCGAACATCAGGATCGGGCCGATCACCCAGTTTTGTACCAGCGATAACCCCAGGATCTTGACGTTGCGAAACACGTCGCCCAGTTCTTCATATCGCACCTTCGCCAGCGGCGGGTACATCATGAGGATCAGGCCGATCGCAATCGGGATGTTGGTCGTGCCGACGTTGAAGCGGTTCAACGTCGCGTTCGCGTCCGGAAACGCATTGGAGATTCCCACGCCCGCCGCCATGGCGAGGAAGATCCAGAGAGTGAGGTACCGATCGAGAAAGGAGAGATTTTTCGCGACGGGCTTCATCACCGCGCTCCAGTTTGCAGCGACTGTGGCAGCGTCTCGATCCACGTGTTGATCTCATCTCTCACGCGGCGGTAGTGCGGCATCGCATCGTCGTCCGATTTCGCACCGGCTGCCAGCTTGGGTGGGTCGTCGAAGCCGACGTGGACGACTTTTGTTTTGCCCGGAAACACCGGGCACGTTTCGTTGGCGTGGCCGCAGACGGTGGCGACGTAATCGAACACGACTTCGGCCAGCGTATCGACGTGCTTCGACGAGTGCATCGAAATGTCGACGCCAGCTTCTTTCATCGCCAGGATCGCCCGCGGGTTCATCCCGTGCGGGGAGACGCCGGCGCTGTAGGCGTCGATCACGTCTGACTTCAGCTTTTTCGCCCACCCCTCCGCCATCTGGCTGCGACAACTGTTGCCGGTGCAGAGGAAGAGTACTTTGAGTCGTTCCATGACGGTTTCCTAAGACCAGGGGTGTAAACCCGTGCGTTGTTCGTTCAATCGCAGCACTTGCCCGACGCACACGCATCACCCGCGCTGCACGACGTCCGCTGAATCAACTTCAGATCGCGATTCAGTTCCGGCACGTCAGACAGGCAGCAGTCGACGCACTCGAGCAATTTCTGGTGGAAAGGCGACTTCGCCTTGGCGAGTCGGTAGTGATGCCAGAGCCCTTCTTTTCGCGCTTCGACCAGCCCGGCCCGGCGCAGGTACGCCAGATGGCGCGACACCTTCGCTTGAGGCGCCTCAAGGACGCGCATGAGATCGCAGACGCACGTTTCTCCCGTCCGGAGGATATTCAGGATGCGCAACCGGGTTCGGTCGGAAAACGCCTTGAAAAGCGTGTCCGCAGACGCGGGCGTACGGGGTTGGGTGGCGGCGTGGGGCATAACTACATTCGCTTATGCAATTATATCTCCGCGCCTCTGCCCGGTCAAGCGCCTCGCGCATTTGCGGTAGTTTCACACCCGTCCAGGCCACGAGATCGCCGGTCCCGAAACCGCTCCAAGGAGGGGGCCTGGCATCCGACAAATCCGACGAATTTCAGACGAAACACGCCGTCGAGATCAAGAAGCTGGAGTTGCTGCGCGATGAGCCGCTGCGGAAGCAGTTCGAGCGCCTGATCGCGCTAGCGGACGCGAATGGGGAACCCTCGCACCGGAGCTGCGCGTGCGGGACGTCAAACCCTCGCTGCGGCGCAAACAATGGCCGGCCATGGGGTTGGGGGCATGTGGATGAACTCAAGCGGATGTAGTGCGAACGTAACGCGCTACATTCGCTCGGTCGTGACCGATTTACACCGCGGCGGTTTCGGCGACTTCGGGGGCGGTCTCCCACTTGTCCTTGAACGGCTTGCGGATCTTCAGGTCCAGTTGCTGCAAAAGCGCCTTGTCCTCATCGTACGACTGCGACGGGACGGCCTTGGTGAGCATGATCTTGGCTTCGGAACTGAAGATCGAATTCGCGCCGGCGAGGAAGCAAAGCGCCTGGTCAGACTGGCTCATCTTCGCGCGTCCAGCGCTCAGACGGACGACCGATTTGGGCATCACGATGCGCGTGGTCGCGATCATACGCACGGTATCGAACACGCTGACGTCGGGCGCTTCGCTCAGCGGCGTTCCGGGGACTTTTGCCAGAACGTTGATCGGCACGGATTCCGGATGCGGGTTGAACGTGCTGAGCGTCTGGAGCATCGAGATGCGGTCGTCTTCGGTTTCACCCAGCCCGATGATGCCGCCGGAGCAGATGGTGACGTTGGTCTTGCGGACGTTCGCCAGCGTGTTCAGGCGGTCCTGGTACGTGCGAGTGGTGATGACCTTGTCGTAGTACTCGTTGGAGGTATCGACATTGTGATTGTAGGCGTGCAGGCCGGCGTCTTCGAGTTTTTCGGCCTGGTCGTGCGTGAGCATGCCCAGCGTGCAGCAGACTTCGACGCCCAGGTCGGTCACCTGTCCGACCATGTCCAAAACTTTGTCGAACTGGTTGTTGTCTTTCACCTGCCGCCACGCAGCGCCGAGGCACACCCGGGTGACGCCGGCGGCCTTGGCGTTCTTTGCGGTTTCGACGACTTCGTCGACGTTCATCATCGGGGTAACGTCGATCTCGGTCTTGTAGCGCGCCGACTGGCTGCAATACTTGCAGTCTTCCGGACAAGCGCCCGTCTTGATGGAGATGAGCTTGCAGACCTGCACTTCGGACGGATCGTGGTACAGCCGATGCACCGTGCCGGCGCGATGGATGAGATCCATCAGCGGGGAGGTGTAGATTTCGCGAATTTGCTCTTTGGTCCAGTTATAACGGAGGTCGTCTTGCATGGTCGGTACAGCTTTACTTGAAGAGATTGGTAATCGGCTCGACGGTGAGCGGCACGATCAGGTTGTTATCCCACCCCATGACCGCCGCCTGGCCGGTGAGGTTGTCGATGACGTAGACGATCTCGC
Source organism: Tepidisphaerales bacterium (assembly GCA_038215325.1). Lineage (GTDB taxonomy): Bacteria > Planctomycetota > Phycisphaerae > Tepidisphaerales > Tepidisphaeraceae > BPJO01. Next base: position 9,648 of record JBBQQZ010000008.1, read on the forward strand.
CGCCGCGGGCGCTTTTGGCGCTGATGAGCTGGTAGCGGCTGTCCTTGATGGAGAACGCCGCGTCGGCGGTGTTCTCGGGGATGAGGTTAGCGGCGGCGAGGATGGTGGCCATGATCGCGAGCACGCCGATGAGGTAGGTCTTGGGAGTCATGTGGATTCTCCAGAAGTCAGTTTGATATTGGTTGCGTCAGATCGTTCAGAACGCCTATCGTCCGCCACGCACGCCGCGGTCGAAGAGTTCGGTGAGTTTGATCGGACGCATGCCGCTCATCTTGGCGTTGCGTGCGTTGGAGTCGTCGGTGGCGATCGCGGAAAGTTCGCCGTTCGTCGAATCCAGCACCACCACCACGCCGGTTCGCGCGCCTTGGAAATCGACCGGAATCATCAGGTAATCGCCCGGGCGACGGACCTGGGCCTCAACGACGTTGGACGGCAGACGGGTCCAGACCAGCGATGCCAGCAGCATCACGTTCAGGATAACCAGTGCCCAGATTGCGGTTGTCTTCATGGTGCGTACCTCCGCGAGAACGGTAAAAGAATAAAAAAACGACTTAAATTGCCAGGCCGGTCAGTCCAGGTGCGTCCTTCGGCCGCTCTTGAACATCACGCCCAGCGACAGAACGCCAAGACCCGCTAGAACGAACCACGTCAACGCGGTTCCGTTCGGGTTTTCGATCGCGATCCGGCCGACCTGCGTATCGGAGACCTGATACCCCTCGACCCGCGCGTCCGGACGATCACTCGGTTCTTCATCCTGCGCCATCGCGCCGGACGAACAGACCGCGACCGCGACTAACGCGCACGCCAAGTGGTTGCGAATCGTGTGAAACATTCCCAGCATCATAACCACGTTTCAAGCGGCCGGGCAAGTTGGCGAAAATCGTCCGCCGACAGACAGACCGTTTCCCACTTGGCGCTGCGGCGGCGCATGTGGTTGCGGTACTCGATCAGGTCGATCCCCATCAGCAGATACCAGCGATCACGAAACTCAAACGTCCCCGGCTCGGGCAGGAGGGGTGGTTCGATCCAGTAGACAAACGCCAGAACCGCCTTAAACCCCTCGCCGAACACCTCTTGCCACTGAATAAGGTCTTCGACGTCGCGCTCGGTCGTCCACGATTCGTACCCGCGCCGGGTCGAATTTTGCTTCGCCTGACGCCCTTTTACGTCCACCAGGAGGTTCGGGCCGGCCTTGGAATAGACGACGAAATCAAAACTCTTGAGCTTGGTACTGGCGAAGAGCGCCTTTTTTGCCTCGTCAACCGCGACATACGGGGTTTTGCGGTCCCGCAGATACCCCTCAAACGCCGCTTCATAATGAACGGATCGGTCGGCCATGGGAACCCCAATCAAGGTGAGAAAGTTGAAGTGTGGAATTTGAAATGGAGTCCAACAACCACCGCCGGACGGCACTTCATGTTCCACACTCCAGCTTTCGCATCACGCCACCGGCAACGACAATTTCAGCCGCCCGTTCTTCGTTTTCTTTTCGAAGCGGCCCTTTTTTCGCACCTGAAGCACCAGCGGCCGACCCAGCTTTTCTTCCGCGTATTCTCGGAGTTGCTCGGCGGACGTGAAAAGCTGTTCGTAGTCGTAATCGCCACCGTGGTAGTCGCAGTTGTCGGTGTTGTACCCCCGGCAAATACGCGGCCGCGTGAGGTACACGCCGCACCGATTGTCAGGCTGCAAATGCTTGCAGCGGGCGAAAATGCCGATGTACCACTGCTTTTTCTCGATGAACACCACGATGTTCTCGTGCATCAGATACCAGCGGATATGATCGTAATCCTTGACGTTCTTAGGATTATCGATCGGCAACGCGATGTACCGGCAACAAAGGGCGGCGCATTTGTCACAAAGATTGGCTTCGCTCATACGGCTTGTTTCACTCCACGCGATCGACCGTCGAACTATACCCGCAAAACCGCGCGATCGGGAAATCCTCGCGCGCCCGGCGTCAGGTTGATCCACGCGATCATGAGGGCAATGGTTCCCTCTCCCGCGTACTCGCGGGAGAGGGTTCGGGTGAGGGCCGAGCGTCGAACGGCGGAGATTGCGTCGCGTCGTCATACAACCCTCACCCCAGTCCGCTCCCATGAGTACGTGAGAGAGGGAGCCTCGCGGTCCAGCGCGACAAACCTATCACCCCGCCAACGCGACAACCGCCTTCGCGCCGGTTACATTCGCCTTCGTGCGGATCATCGCAGGCGAATTCAAAGGTCGTACGCTCATCGCCCCCAAAAGCGATACCACGCGCCCCATCACCGACCGCGCCAAGCAGAGCATCTTCGACGTGCTTTCGCCGCTGATCGAAGGTTCGATCGTCTTCGACTGTTTTTGCGGCACCGGCAGCATGGGTTTGGAATGCCTGTCCCGCGGCGCGAGCAGGGCGTATTTTTTCGATGCCGACCGGTCCGCGCTCGAAGGATTGCGAAAAAACATCGACGCCGTCCGCGTAAAGGACCGCTCGAAGGTGATCGCCGGGGATATCTTCCGGCTGATCCGCTCGGTCCCCGACAAAGCCGGGCTGATCTTCCTCGATCCCCCCTATCGCTTCCTCGTCGAACGCCCCGAGCCGCTGTCGGTCCTCAGCGCCACCCTCGCCCAAACTCATGCGACGCCCGACACCACGCTCATCTTCCGCCACGACACAAAGGACCAACTCGTCCTCCCCGAATGGACGCGTTACGACGTTCGCACCTACGGGTCGATGACGATCGAATTGATGAAAATGGCGGAGCAACCCATGATGAATGCGGACTGATGAATGGAAAACACGAGACGTCGCAATTTATTCATCATTCATCATTCCGCATTCATCATTTCTCCCCCCCGCGTGTAGAACTTGGATAGCCACCCATGCCCCTCCCCCGCTACCGAGTTTTCACCTCCACCGACGCCGCGGCGATGTCGCGTCTGGAGTTTAAGGCCCGGCAGGTGGTGGAAGGCCTGATCACCGGCCAGCACAAGTCGCCGCACCGGGGATTTTCCGTCGAATTTTCGGAGCACCGCGAATACACCCCCGGCGACGAACTCCGCCATCTCGATTGGCGGGCCTACGCCCGGTCCGATCGGTATTACATCAAGCTTTACGAGCAGGAAACCAACCTCCGGGCGACGATCGTCATCGATACCAGCAACAGCATGCGGTTCGCTCAGAAGATGGACTACGCGAAGCACCTGGCGGCGTGCGTGGCGTATCTACTTTCGCTGCAACAAGACCTGGCCGGCCTGGTGGCGGTTGATGACCAGGTCCGCGTCGAACTGCCCCCCGGTTCGTCCGCCCCGCACCTGGATCGCATGTTCCGGGCGTTGGAAGGCATCGTCCCGAGCGGCAACACCGACCTGGTCAAACAGCTCCACGCGCTGGCCGAAAACGCCCCCCGGCGGAGCCTGTTCATCCTCATCTCCGACCTCTGGCTCGACCCCGACGCCCTCGTCCGCGCCCTCCAGCACGCCCGCTACAAACGCCACCAACTCATGGTCCTCCACCTGCTCGACAAGGCCGAGATCGACCTGCCGTACGACCAGCAGATCACGCTGCACGATCTCGAAACCGACGAAAAAATCGAAATCGACGCCAACGACCTCCGCCCGAGCTACAAAAAGCAAGTCGAAGACTTCCTCACCCGCACCCGCAAAGCCTGCAACGACAGCGGCGCGGAATACCACCGTATCTTCGTCGATGTGCCGTATGAACGGGCGCTGGTGAGCCTCATGAACAGGAGGCAGTAGACAGGAGACAGAAGGCAGGAGAGGAGATGGCATTTCTCCTGTCTCCTGACTCCTGACTCCTGACTCCTCAGCCATGGACTTTCTCTTCCTTGGAGCACTGATCGGATTGCCGCTGGCGGCGTTGCCGGTGGTGTTGCACTTGCTGTTTCGGAAGAAGTCGCCGGTGGTGCTGTTTAGCACGACGCGGTTCATTCGGGCGTCGATGCAGAAGACGGCCGCTCGTCGGCGGGTGCAGAAGTGGCTGTTGCTGGCGGCGCGGGTGTTGATGGTGTTGTTATTGATTCTGGTTGCGGCGCAGCCAGCTAAGCGGCTGGCCGCTTCATTGGGGGGTGGTGGGTCGAGCGTGGCGGCGATCGTGATCGATACCAGCTACTCGATGCAGCTCTCGCGCGATCAGCAAACGCTGTTGGATCGGGCGGATCAATACGTCGTCGCCCTGTTGCAGAACGAACTGGCAAGCGGGAGCGTGGCGGTGTTTGAGAGTTTGCCGGACGCATCGACCGAGATGCTTCAGAGCGCGAACGAACGGCTGGCCAAGTGGACGCCGCTCAAGCCCCAGCCCAGCCCGCAACCGCTGGCGGATCGGATCCAATCGGCGATACGGCTGCTCGATTCGCAGCAGGCGCAGACCAAGTGGCTGATTGTGCTGACCGATTCGCAATCGCGAGAATTCCCCCGCGCGATGGAGACCTGGACCGGCGGCAACTTGGTCGTGTTCGACCTGCACCCGGCGGTCGCGCGGTCGGCGGGCGTGACGAAACTGGCGCTCGATCCCGACCAACCCATCCCCGGTATCGGCGTGGAGGCGGCGGCCCGCGTGACCGGACGATCGGGCGACGCACGCGCGGTGTCGGTCGACGTCGTTTCACTGGACGAGAAGCCGCTGGCGAGCACGTCGCCGCGCGTGGTGACGATGGATTCGACCGGCGAAAGCGAGGTGCGTCTGCCCCTCAAACTGCCGGCCGAGCCGTACTTGGTTGTGCGGGCGAAAGTCGATGGCGAGGACGACCTGGCGTGGGACAACGTGCGGCAAATCGTCGTGCAGACGCCGCGTCAACGCAAAGTGAAAGTGCTGACCAGCGAGCGCCCGACATCGGCCGACCGTTTCGTGACGCTGGCGCTGGATCCGAGCGAAGGCCGATCGACCGACTGGCCGCTTCGTGTGAGCGGCGGCAAGTCGATCGGCGGGGACGATGCGGCGGTGGTGTCGCTCGTGAGCGCCTGGCCGAGCGTCGAACAGGCGAACCAGCTTCGATCCGCCGCCGAGCGCGGGGCGACGGTCGTGTTGCTACTTCGGCCCGGATTGCAGGACGCGTGGGACAAACTGCCGCAGCCGCAGAAGGATGCGATCCGCCCGCTCTTGCCCGGCGATCCGATCATCGATCCGGCTGCCAACCGAGCGCACCGCGCATCGCCTCCTGCAATCGCGGGGTCGCTGCTCAAGGAGCTTTTGGACGAACGCTTCCAGCTCGGCGCGATGACCACGAGCCGGCTTGTGTCGTTCAATCGCTCGCCTCAAGCGACGGTTCTCGTCGCGGCCGCCCCGACCGGGGATGGCGCGAGCACGGGCCTGGTCTATCGACACACCATCGGCGGCGGATCGATCTACACCTTCGCGACGTTGCCCGATCCCCAGTTCTCCACACTCGCCACGCACCCGATCTTTTTGCCGCTCATCGTCCGCTGCTGTCTGCCCGACGCCGCCAGTTCCACAGCGCAGAACGTCGAACTCGGCGCATCACTCAAGCTTAATCTCCCCGGCGAATCCAAACTCACCCTCACCACTCCCGCCGGCGAGCCGTTCATCGTCGAGCGGGCCGCAGGCGCAAGCGAGTTTGTGTTCACGCGAGCGATCCAGCCCGGCCTCTACCGCTGGACCAACGGCGCCGGCCAGATCGTCGGCGTCGCGAACGTCCAACTGCCCGCCGACGAAGCCGTGCTCAACTATCGCGATGTGCCGACCGTCATCCCCGGCGAATCGGTCATCGTCGCTAAAGATCTGGACGATTTCCGCGCCAAGCTCGCCGGAGCAACCCAGCCCAGCCCGCGCTGGTCGCCTCTGATCGCGTGCGTACTGGTATTGCTGTGCCTGGAAGCGATGCTGGGAAATTCGTCGCGGCTTTGGAAACTGGCAGGCAGATCGAGTTAAACGCGAAGTGGCGAAGAGGCGAGGAATTGAAGATGCATTTTTCGCCTCTTCGTTTCTTCGCGTTTAACCCCCGCATTCTCTTCGTGTTAAATTGACGACGATGCCAGAGACGACTGAGATCGATTTTCGAGGCGACGCAATCACCGTCGTGAGAACGCTGCGCGAAGCCGGGCACGTGGCGTACTTCGCTGGCGGGTGCGTGCGGGATGCGTTGCTCGGACTGGCTCCGAAAGACTACGACGTCGCGACCGACGCCCCGCCGGCGCGGGTGAGGGAATTGTTCCGCAAAACGCAGGCGGTCGGGCAGGCGTTCGGAGTGATTCTGGTCCGCATCGGCAAGAGCGTGATCGAAGTCGCGACCTTCCGCACCGACGGCGTTTACGCCGACGGCAGGCACCCGACGGAAGTTCGGTTCACGACGGCGGAGGAAGACGCAGAGCGGCGCGATTTCACGATCAACGGGCTGTTCTTCGACCCCGTCGACGGCCGCGTCATCGACTTCGTTGGCGGGCAGGCCGACCTGCAAAACCGTGTGCTGCGCGCGATCGGCGACCCCGCCAAACGGTTCGAAGAGGATCACCTGCGCATGCTCCGCGCGGTGCGATTCGCCGCCCGGTTTGATCTGGCGATCGAACCCGCCACCGCAGACGCGATCAAGCGCGACGCCGCCCTTCTGACCCGCATCAGCGGCGAACGCATCGCCGACGAACTGCGCCGGATGCTGACGCCGGCGACGCGAAGTCGCGCGTATCGTGATCTCTGGTCGCTCGGGCTGATCGGCCACGCGTTGAACCTCCGCGTGCCGGCGGGAACTTCCCTGAACGAGAAACGCTCGCTCCTGCTTGCACTCGAGGACGCCGACGCCGGTTTCCCGATCGCGTTGCTGTGCGCCCTGATCGACGCGCGCTGGCACGCGGCCGGTCAAAAGCACGATATTTTGGGCAACCTGACGCCGGCGGAATTGCCGAAGATGGTGTCGCACGCACGGCGGACGCTGAAGCTGAGCAATCTTGAAACGGACGAGATGATCGCCGCGGCGCGGATCGCCCACACGCTGCTGAACGCGCGGGAATGGCCGGTCGCGCTGCTGAAGCGGTCGCTGGCGCACCCGAGCAGCCGATCTATGCGGGCCCTGCTTCGCGCCCTAAGCGGCACCGGCGTCGCGAGCGAGCGGATCCAGACGATCGAAGGAAAGCTCGACGCCTTCCGCAACATCGACTGCGCCCCCACCCCGCTGCTCACCGGCGACGATCTCGTTAGCGCCGGCTTCCATCCCGGCCCGGCGTTCAAAAAAACGCTCGACCTGGTCTACGACGCACAACTGGAAGATCGAATCGGCACGAAAAACGAAGCAATGGCCATGGCGCGTGCCCACCTGTAGGGTTCGCCGTGCGAACCGTACCGAGAAAAACGTTTTCGCAATGGTAAAGAGGATGGTTCGCACGGCGAACCCGACGGAACGGTCGCCGGTTCAGCGTCCCAGCGACTTGATGATCGACTTGACGTCGCCGATCTGCTGGATTTTGAGGCCGAAGTTTTCGCCGACTTTGACGGCTTCGCCGACGGCGATTGTTTTGTTGTTGATCATTAGTTCCAGCGGTTCTTCGCTGGATTTGAGGAATTCGAGGATCGAGCCGGTCTGGATGCGCAACACCTCGGAGCAGGCGAATTTCCGTTCGGCGAGTTTGACGATGACGGGAACGTGAAGGCGGAGAATCCGCTCGAGTTCAGAGTATTTGCCGCGAGAAGCGGGCTGCTGGGCTTGGAGCACGGCCATGGGAGCAGTCCTTTGCTCATGTTATCGGCCCAAGGGGGCGGAAATGTTAAGTTTGAAATGCGGATTGTGCCGGGCGGTTCCCATTCCACACTTCACATTTCACACTCCACGCTTCGTCAGACCTTCTTCAGCACCAGGCTGGCGTTGTGCCCGCCGAAGCCGAAGCTGTTGCTCACTGCGTACTCGACCTTCAGATCCCTGGCCGTTTTGGGCGTGTAATCGAGATCGCATTCTTCGTCCGGCGTATCGAGGTTGATCGTCGGCGGGATGAGGTTTCGGTAGACCGACAACGCCGTGAAGATGGCTTCGACGCCGCCAGAGGCACCGAGCAGGTGACCGAGCTGGCTTTTGGTGGAGCTGATCGCCAGTTTCCGGGCGTGCTCGCCGAACGTGCGTTTGAGGGCCTTGGTTTCGGCGATATCGCCGAGGCTGGTGCTCGTGCCGTGGGCGTTGATGTAATTGACCTGGTCGGGATTGACGCCGGCGTCCGTCAGCGCCAAGCCCATCGCGCGGGCGGCACCATCGCCATCGGCGCACGGCGCGGTGATGTGGTTGGCATCGGCGCTCATGCCGTATCCGAGCAATTCGGCGTAGATTCGGGCACCACGCTTCTTGGCGTGTTCGTATTCTTCCAGGACGACAACGCCGGCACCTTCGCCCATGACGAACCCATCGCGATCCTTGTCCCATGGACGGCTGGCGCGTTCGGGGTCTTCATTGCGGGTGGACAGAGCACGGGCAGCGATGAAGCTCGCCATGCCCACGCGGCACAATGCCGCTTCCGACCCGCCGGCGATCATGACATCCGCCGTATTGTGTTCGATGAGCCGGGCGGCGTCGCCGATCGCGTTCGAGCCGGTCGCGCACGCGGTGACGACGGAGGAGTTTGGACCCTTCAGCCCGAACAGGATCGACACATTGCCGCTGGCGGCGTTGACCATGAGTCGCGGGACCGTGAAGGGGCTCACCCGGCTGACGCCGCGTGAGTTCAGGATGCCGCATTGCTCTTCGAGGGTTTCGATCCCGCCGATGCCGGAACCGATGACCACGCCGCAGCGTTCACCGACTTCGGTCTTGAAGTCGATGCCGCTGTCCTTCACCGCCGACATCGAGGCGGCAAGTCCGAACTGCGCGAAGCGGTCCAGTCGCTTGGCTTCCTTGACGTCCACACCATAGGTGCTGACATCAAACGAAGTGCATTCGCCGCCGAAGCGGACGGGGAACTGGGAGAAGTCGAAGCGTGTGATGTTATGGATGCCGCTTTTTCCGGCACACAAACTATCCCACACTCCGTCGACCGTTTCGCCAAGCGAAGTAACCAGTCCCAAACCTGTTATGACAACACGGCGTGGTTTCATAGTAGAGTGGTGAATGGCGAGCGGTCAGTGGCCAGTCGGCAGAGGCAGATTTACTGACCACTGGCCACTCGCCACTCACCACTTCCGCTTCACTTGCTCGAGTGTGCTTTGATGTAATCGATCGCCTGGCCGACGGTTTGGATTTTCTCCGCTTCCTCGTCCGGGATCGACAATTCGAATTCGTCCTCGAACTCCATGACCAACTCAACCGTGTCGAGCGAGTCAGCGTTCAAGTCATTGATGAAGTGCGTCTCGCGGGTGATTTCACCCTTGTCAACACCCATCTGTTCGCTGACGATTTCGACGACCTTCGTTTCAATTTCGTCCATGATGCTATCCACCTCACCTGATCAGTGTCTACGGACCACTCGGCCCTGAGACTGGGGAACTATAGCGGTGGGAGAATGTTTTGCAAACATGTGACGGGGAGTTGTAAGGTTCTCGTTCACGTGACGTCTCCGATTCGCGACTCGTTCACGACAATGTCCGTAAATTAGCCTGTAAACACCGTTTACGTTCTTGTACGTGCGACATGGCGCGCGGGGCATTGGTCCGGTTCATTCGTGAAACTTGCCTGCTACAGAAAAGATTACGCCGCCGCGCGGGGTTCGCAGAACGAGCGCGACCCACACCGCGCGGGGCTCCGGGAACGAGCGCGATCCAAACCCCGCGGCGTCATTGCGCCGCCGATGTGATGCGGAGCACCACCACGAAGTGCAACGCGCTGCCCAGCAACACCATCACATGCCACAGGTCGTGCGAGCCGAACCAGCCCGGCCAGAGCGTAGGGCGCTTGGCGATGAAGACCCCCGCGCCAAGCGTGTAGACCACCCCGCCGATCGCCAGCAGCAGCAGGTTGGCGAAGTCCATGCCGTTCAGGATCGGCCAGATCGCGACCACGATCATCCAGCCCATCGGCACGTACAGCAGCACCCACCATCGCTGAGGCCCGCGCCAGAGCACCATCGTGGCACCGATCAGCGCGAGCGTCCACTCGATCGACAGGATCGACCACCCCCACCCGCCTGCAAGCACGGTCAGGCAGATCGGCGTGTAGCTCCCGGCAATCAGGAAGAAGATGGCGGCATAATCGAGCCGCTCCAGAAGGTTGTCCGTTCGCGCGCTGCAATGTATGGAGTGCGCTAAAAAACTGGCGGTGAACAGTAGAATCAGGCTCGCGCCGTAGATGGAAACCGCGACGATCGTCGATACCGATCCGTTCGACGCCAGGATCAACACCACCAGCCCCACGATCGAGACGACTGCCCCCAATCCGTGCGAAAGCCCGCAAAACGGGTCCTTGATCCATCGGCCGACGCCGGATTCGGGACGGGGCAGGGCTTGACTCATACCCGAGACTTTAGGCCCTTCAAGCCCGCGATCAAATCGGGAGCCGCGAGCCGCGAGCCGCGCGGAGGAAATGCTGCATTTGTAAGCCTCTGGTCGTGCCTGTATCATGCGGGGCTCTGTCGCGTAAATCGACAAAGGCCCGAGGGTTTAAGAACTGGATCTAAATCATGGCTCGTAAGAAGTTTGTAGCCGGTAACTGGAAGATGAACACCACCAAGGCCCAGGCGATTGAACTCGCCAAGGGCGTTGCCGCAGGTGCGCCTGCGGGGATTGACGCGGGCATCGCCCCGCCGTTCGTGTATCTCGATGCGGTCGCGCAGGCGATCGGTGGGTCGTCTGTGCTGCTGGGCGCGCAGGACGCGTACTTCGAGAACAACGGTGCCTTCACCGGCGAAATCAGCATCGACATGCTGAAAGACATCGGCGTGAAGTTCGTCCTCACCGGGCACAGCGAACGCCGGCACGTGATCAAAGAACCGTCCGACCTCATCGCCAAGAAGGCCGCCAAGATTTACGGCGCGGGCCTCATCCTCGTGCATTGCGTCGGCGAAAAGCTTGAAGAACGCGATGCGAACCAGACGCTCGACGTCTGTCGCGCCCAGCTCGATGAACTGGACCCGAAGGCGATCAACGATCCGTATCGCCTGGTCATCGCGTACGAACCCGTCTGGGCGATCGGCACCGGCCGCAACGCGACCGACGCGCAGGCGCAGGAAGTTCACGCCGACATCCGCACCTACCTCGCCAAGAAGTGGAACGCGGATTTCGCCAGCCAGGTGCGGATCCAGTACGGCGGGAGCATGAAGCCGGAAAACGCGAAGGCACTTCTCGCGATGCCCGACGTCGACGGCGGGCTCATCGGTGGTGCAGCACTCAAGGCGGACAGCTTCCTGGCAATCGTGAAGGCAGGCGTTTAATTGCCGATCTCCAATGCCGATTGCCGAACGAACTCGGCAGTATTCATTCGGCAATCGGCAATTGGCAATCGGAAATAGCTCCATGAACACAATCTATTACATCCTTCTCATCCTGTTCCTCGTCCTCAGCTTGTTCCTCATCCTGCTGGTGTTGATCCAGAAGGGTCGTGGCGGCGGGCTGGCGTCGGCGTTTGGCGGGGTCGGTGGAAACACCGCTTTCGGCGCCAAGACCGGCGACGTACTCACCTGGGCGACGTCGATCGTCTTCGGCGTCTTCCTGCTCTTGGGCATCACGCTCAACCTGCTGGCCAACACGCTGCACGAGCAGAACACCAATCCGGAAGGCAACGTCGTGGCGACGCCCGCCGCGGGCGGCTTGATCCCGAGCGAGGTGACGACGCCCACCACCCTGCCGGCCACGCTCCCCTCGTCCGCCGTGCCGGCAACCACCCTGCCCTCGACGCAACCGACCACCCAGCCTTGATCCAGAGCCGCCTCACATGAGCAGCACCGTCAAGAACACGATCGTCAGCATGACCGGCTTCGGCGACGCCTCGCTTGTCCACGCCGGCACGCATTATTCGCTCGAAATCCGCTCGCTCAACAACCGCTTCTACAAGCCGGTTATCAAGCTTCCCGACATCGTCGCGGGTCTGGAACCGGAGATCGAAACCAAGCTCCGCGACCGGCTGGTGCGCGGATCGATCACCTGCATCCTCAAAATGCGGGTCGAAGGCGCGTCGGCGGCGTATCTGATCAACAAGGACGCGCTGGAGCGCTATTTGTCGCAGCTCAAGGGCATCAAGGGTTTTGACGGCATCGCCCGGATCGATCTGGCGTCGCTGATGAGCCTGCCCGGCGTTTGCCAGGAACCCGACGACGACGCCGACCACCTTGAAAAACACGGCCCGGTCATCCGCAAACTGATCGACCAGGCGGTCGAAAAACTCCAGGCCATGCGGGTTCGCGAAGGCCAGGCGCTTTTCAGCGACCTGCTCAAGCACGCCCAGGTGATCGCTACCAGTCTGTCCGAAATCGAGAAACGCGCCCCCTTCGTCATCGACGACTATCACAAGCGCCTGCTCAATCGCGTGAATGAACTGCTCAGCAAGGCCCAGATGCAGGTGGCGCAGATCGATCTGCTGAAGGAGGTGGCGGTGTTCGCCGAGCGATCGGACATCAGCGAAGAGATTCAGCGATTGCGTCATCACCTGACGGCGTTCGAGCAAGCCTGCCGCACGAACGAACACGCCGGCCGAAAGCTGGATTTCATCACCCAGGAAATGCTCCGCGAAGCCAACACGATCGGCAGCAAGGCGAACGACGCTTACATTGCCGGCAACGTGGTGGACATCAAGGGGTCGATCGACCGGATGAAAGAGCAAGTTCAGAATGTCGAGTGACGAGTGTCGAATGTCGAATGGAGATCGCGTCGCGCAGCCGCGTGAACTTCGGTCCTTCGTCACTGGTCCTTGCTCATTCGTCCATACTTTCGACAGTTTGCGATGACTCCAGAGCCCGCCCAGCCCCACGGCCTTCTCCTTGTCCTCGTCGGTCCGTCCGGCGTGGGCAAATCGACGATCGCGCTGCTGCTGGCCGAGCGGACGAAGGTCTGGTACACGGTTTCGGTGACGACGCGGGAGAAGAAGGATCAGGACGAGCAGGGGAAGGTTTACGAGTACATCGACAAGACCGAGTTTTTCCGCCGGCTGGATAGCGACCAGTATCTTGAGTACGCGCAGGTGTACGGCAACTATTACGCTACGCCGAAGCATCCGACGCTGGATTTCCTGGCCGAGGGGAAGGACGTGCTGCTGGAGATCGACGTGCAGGGAGCGCTCCAGATCCGCGACGCGTTCGCGGACGCGGTGCTGATCTTTATTTTGCCGCCCGACCAGCAGACGCTTCTGAAGCGCCTTATCGACCGCGGCCGCGATGCCGAGGACGTCATCCAGCACCGCTTCCGCGCCGCAAGACGTGAAATCGCCATGGCGCGCGGCAGCCGCGCGTTCGACTATATGGTCATCAACGACAACCTCGACACCGCCGTCGACGAAATCGTCAAAATCATGCACCTGAAACGCGCCGGCGGGCTGTAACCCTGGGTGCCATGAAAGGCCGCTTCGCGTAGCACAGCTTGGCGCATCAAAACGTGGTGCCCGAACCGACCATTTGCCACTAATCGGGGTTTGCGATACAATCTCCCTCTTTCGATCGTTCAATAACGCGTAACCCCAGTAGACAGAAGACATTATGATTGAAGCCCTCAAGAGCGACGAAATCGTGAACAAGGTCGGCGGCCGGTTTAAGCTGACGGCGTTGCTACAGAAACGCATGCTCGAACTGATGGACGGTGCCCGTCCGCTCGTCGAGCGCCTGGACAACCAGACCGACCTCGAAGTCGCGATCCAGGAAGTCCTGCACGACAAGATCACGATCGACTACGCGAATTCCGATCTGCTGCCCCCCGATAAGTTGAAGTAAGCTCGACCCCCGCTTGGCGAATCGCCGGTACGGGGGATACGCTATTCCAATGGCCACCGACACTCCTCCCACCGGGAACGAACTCAAAGGCCGCGAGATCATCGTCGCCGTGTGTGGCGGGATCGCGTGCTACAAGGTCGCGGACGTCGTGTCGAAACTCGCGCAGATGGGCGCGGGCGTCTCGGTCGTCATGACTAAAGAGGCCCAGAAGTTCGTTACTCCGCTCACCTTCCAGGCACTGTCAGGCCGCGCCGTTCGGACGGATACGTTCGACCTGATCGAGTCCTCCGACCCCCAGCACATCAAGCTGACCGAAAACGCCGATCTCATGCTGGTCGCGCCGGCAACCACCAACATGATCGCCAAGGTCACGCACGGGCTATGCGACGATCTGGTCAGCCTGATGATCTGCGCCGCAGCGTGTCCGGTGGTGTTCGCGCCGGCGATGAACACGCGGATGTGGGAGAACCCCATCGCGCAGGACAATTACGCCAAGCTTGCGAATCTGGGCTACCGCTTCATCGGCCCCGACGCCGGCTGGCTCGCCTGTCGCAACGTCGGTTACGGCCGGCTCAGCGAGCCGTCGAAGATCGTCGCCGAAGTGCAGCGAATGCTCACCGAACCCGGCGCGTTGCCGCTGTCGATCACGCCGGCGCTCGAAGAGCCGACAGAGGATGAGTGACACTCCGTCTGGCCCGGGGGAGAGGGCCGGGGTGAGCCGTGTTGAAAATCAGATGTCCTCTGTGAAGTTCCAGAATTCCCCCTCACCCTAACCCTCTCCCCCAATGGGAGAGTGAACCAGACCAATGCGTTGGATCATCGGCGACATTCACGGCATGCTGAAACCGCTCGAGCTTCTGCTCGACGCGATCGGCCGGCGTGATCCGACCGCAGAGCTGATCTTCGCCGGCGATTACGTCAACCGCGGGCCCGACAGCAAAGGCGTCGTCGATCTGCTGCTGCAACTGAAGCGCACCCGGTTCGTCCGCGGCAACCACGACGACACCTTCGACCTCCTCCTCAACGGCCGCTGCTTTGCGCCGCACGACCAACTGGCCACCCTCGTGCCGACGTTCGAACACTTCATGAAGTACGGCCTTGAGCAGACGCTGCTCAGCTACGGAATCGAGTGGGCCGCGCTGGAGCAAACCCGCCGGCACCCGACGCAGCAGTCGATCGCGACCCTGCTCGATCCCGTGCCGATCGCCCATCGCCAATTCTTCCGCAAGCTGCCGGTCGTGCAGGAAGATAACGAATTTTTCGTCATCCACGCCAAGTGGGACCCTGACGAAAACGCCGGCGAGCCGAGTTTTGCGCAGCAGCTCTCGCGGAGCGTCCAATTTCGCCACGACGTCATCTGGGGCCGGTTCACCGGGCCGGAAATCCTGTCGACCAAGCCTTGGGACCGCACCGGTTTTTTTGGCCACACGCCGGTGACGATGTACCGCAAGGGCGAGGACATCGCGCCGATCGTCGGGACTAAATGCGTCCTGCTCGACACCGCCTGCGCCGTCCACATCGACGGCCGACTCACCGCGTGGTGCGTCGAAGAATCGACATGGCTCCAAGTCGACCGCCAAGGGCGCTGGGTGCGCGAAGGAAAGAGCGAACTGGCGCAATAGATGCGTTCCAAGGCTACGGGTGTAAACCTGTGCGTCTTCCTCCCGACAGACCGAAGAACGCACGGGTTTACACCCGTGGCCCTATGAAGAACCTCGCGCCGCACAATCTCAGGATCGTCCTCGTTCACCCGCAGATCGCGCCAAACACGGGCAACATCGCGCGTCTGTGCGTTGCCACTGGCACCGAACTGCACCTGGTCCGCCCGCTCGGGTTCCTGCTCACCGACGCGAAGCTCAAACGAAGCGCCATGGACTACTGGCCGCGACTGAAACTGACCATCCACGACGATCTCGACGCGTTCCTCGACGCCATGCAATCCACCCGCCTCTGGCTCTGCGAAAACGGCGAAGGCCGCTCGATCTGGGACGCGGATTTTAGCGACGGCGACGCGCTCGTGCTGGGCAGCGAAGGCCCGGGATTACCTAAATCGCTGATCGAACGGTTCCAGGATCGGCTGATCAACATCCCGCAATCGCCGCATGAGCGCTGCCTGAACGTCAGTACCGCGACCGGAATCGTGCTGTTCGAGGCGTTGAGACAAATTCGGTAGCGCGGCCGTCTCGGCCGTGTCACGGGCAAGGACGCCCGAGTTACTTCAGTCGGACCGGCACGCCGTTGTCCGACAAATACTGCTTCACCGACCCCACCGTGTACTCATTGAAGTGGAAGATACTCGCCGCCAGCGCCGCGTCGGCGTGGCCGGTGGTGAGCACTTTCAGCATGTCTTCCGGCGAACCTGCCCCGCCTGACGCGACCACCGGAATCTTCACCGCGTCGCTCACCGCAAACGTCATCTCCAGATCGTACCCGGCTTTTGTGCCGTCGGCGTTCATCACGTTCAGCACGATCTCGCCAGCACCCAGGGCTTCGGCCTGTTTCACCCAGTCCATGACCTTGATCCCCGTCCCCGTCCGGCCGCCGTTGATGAAGACCTCCCATATCTCCATGCCGTCCTTCATCACGCGGTTGGCGTCCAAACCCAGCACGGTCGCGCAGCGGCCAAACTTTCGGGCGATCTGGGCAAGCAAATCCGGATTCTTCACCGCCGACGAATTGATCGATACCTTTTCCGCTCCCGCCTGGATCAGCCGCGTCGCGTCGTCCAGCGTGCGAATGCCCCCGCCCACCGTCAGCGGCATAAAGCATTCTTCGACGACGTGCTGCACCACATCCGCCATAATGCCGCGCCCTTCGTGGCTGGCGGTGATGTCGTAAAACACCAGTTCGTCGGCACCCTGCTCCTGATATCGCTTGGCCTGATCGATCGGATCGCCGGCGTCGACATGGTCAAAGAACTTCACCCCCTTAACGACACGGCCACGATCAACGTCCAGACAGGGGATGATGCGTTTGGTAAGCATGGGGCGGGAGGGTCAAGCATTTAGGGGCAAGGGGCAAGCGAAGGCGTCCCCACTTGCCCCTTGCCCCTAAGCACTAATTACTCACTGCAAAGGGTAACCGACGGGACTTGAACCCGCGACGTCCAGGACCACAACCTGGCGCTCTACCAACTGAGCTACGGCTACCGTCTAGTCGGGCTAATATGCGTGTTTTTGCGCCCGCTGTCAATCAGTCAGCAAACCCGTCGCAATGCTGTTCCGCTCCGTACGCTGCCTTATCCGGACCTTGAAGCGCGCCATTTTCCTTGACACAAGTCTGGCTCAGTTCTACGGTTGAGGTTGAGGGAGATACGCCAGACCGCATGACGCCCAAGCCCCCCGCCAATAGTGAGACCGGCACGTTCGGCCTCGGCCCGAATCTCGACACCGAGATCGGCCGCGTCGTCGTTGATTCCGGTCTCGCGACCCGCCCCGAAATCGACTACTGCCGCGAACAGCAGAATCAGGCGTCCGATCCCAACCAGCGATCGCTCACCGATCTGCTCGTCGAACACGGCTTTATCACCGCCAACCAGGCCAAGCGCGTCCGTCGATCGCTCGAAGAGCGTCGGTCCAGCCAGATTCCCGGCTACGTGCTGCTCGGCAAGATCGGCAAAGGCGCGATGGCGACCGTCTACAAAGCCCGCCAGGTCTCGCTTGACCGCATCGTCGCGGTGAAGGTTTTGCCGAAAAAGAGCAGCGACTCGGTCGACTTCGTCGAGCGATTCTACAAAGAAGGCCGCGCCGCCGCCAAGTTGTCGCATAACAACATCGTGCAGGCGATCGACGTCGGCTCCACGCCGGATGGTTTCCACTACTTCGTGATGGAGTACGTCGAGGGCCGCACGCTTTACGACATCATGCAGCCCCCGCCGGTGGGCGAGGGTCGCAATTTCTCCGAG
>JBBQQZ010000009.1:0-26034 GCA_038215325.1 Tepidisphaerales bacterium
GTCCGGATGATTGCCGATCTGCTTTTGCGGCGGATTCTGAACAAATGAAGGCGCTCTGGCAGCGATGCTCGAGGGCTTTCTCTATACTGGTCGGGGTGTTGCGTCGGGTGTGGGCGATGTGCGCCGACGATGCGATCGGCAGTTGATAGGAACGAGGCCATGGCCAGACCGAAATCCAAGCACAGACGTCTTCACGAGCACGAGCGAAGCGCCCGGCGTGACGGCGGATCGCATCCGGCGCCACGTGCCCCCGTTCCGACAGGCCGGTACGACGCTGAGGGCGATGAGCCGATCGTGATCGAGTCGCGACTGACATTGCAGGAGCCGTTTCGGATCGAGCCTTCCTGGATCAAGCGGCTGGGGCGTCGCGACATCAATCCGAAGGAAGCGTTCACGATCCGCGACGTGTCGGGCACCTACTTCCGGGTGAGCCTGAAGGATCTGAATGCCGACGGAGGATTGGCCGTGCCGTATGAGCGGATGCAGCGATCGCCTGAGCCGATCGTCGATATCACGCTCGCTTGTGCGGTGCTCGCCCGGCAACGCATGATCTTCATCATGCAGAAGGCGACGGAGCTGGGCGTGACGCGCATCGTGCCCCTGCTCACCGACCACTCGGTGCCGCCTGACGGTCTGGAACACGAACGCGCGAATGCGTGGCCGGCGCAGGTGGTTCGGGCGGCTAAGCAATGCCGGCGCGGGTCGCTGCCGCACGTGCTTCCGCCGACGTCGCTGGAGCAGTTTCTGGCGTCACCCGCGTATTCGGCCGCGGAGCTGTCGCTGGTGCTTGACGACCGCGACGACCCGACACCCCTGCCCGCAGAACGTCCGCAGCGGATTGTTCTGTTCGTCGGGCCGGAAGGTGGATTTTCGGACGCCGAGCGATCAACGCTCACGGGCAAGGCCCGTCCCTGGTTCCTCGGCGGCAGGATCCTCCGCGCCGAGACGGCGGTTATCGTCGGGCTTGCGGCCGTTCATATGACATGGGGCGATTTCACGACCTGACGGTTCGCATGCGTGCTGAAATCCGAAGCCCTTGTTCAGACCTTCAGCGATCCGCGAAACGCCCTTGCACCGTAGTACGACTGAGCCCCGTTGTGATAAACGAAAACGTGCCCGAAGCGGCGATCGCAGAACAGAGCGCCGCCAAGTTCTCTGATATCGGCGGGCGTTTTCACCCAGCTTGAGGTCTTGGAATCGAACTCTCCCAGTTGCTGCAACGATCGATATTGTTCTTCCGTCAGGATCTCGATGCCCATGTCCGCCGCCATGTCGATGGCGTTATTTTTGGGTTTGTGTTCTTTCCTGGACTCCAACCCTTCGCGGTCGTAGCAAATACTCGTGCGACCCTTGGGGGTTTCCGGTGAGCAGTCAAAAAAGGTGTACTCGCCCGTCTTCTTGTCCAGCCCAACGACATCCGGCTCGCCGCCGGTGTTTTCCATTTCGTGGAGGGATCGCAGCTTGTCCGCATTAGCTTCCAGCTTCGCCTGTACCTTGGCCCAATCCATACCTTTGTGGCGATCCATATTCGCCTCGAAGCGGGCTTTCAGCAGTTTCAAAAGCGCGTCGTTGGGTGCTGATGACAATTGCTTTTTCATCTCGGAACTTTTCATGGGCGTTTCCCTTACTGTTGACGCTTTGGGTGATGCATCGAACATCGTGTACCAGCGGAACGCATTAGTCCATCCCTTTGATCAGCTCGTCCGCTCGGTTTGGCCGGACACGCCCGAGCGACACGTCGGCGAGCGTCTTCTTGAACATGTCGACAGTACAGAATAGTCTGGCACTCAGCGTCACAAGGCAGTTTATCGCGGGCGCAAGAGTGAAGTTGCAGGGAAGTCGCTGGCAACTGCTGATTGATAAAAATCGCACCTAAGTGCATCGCATCCAAGGAGTTGAGAATGTCGACCGAAACCAAGTGCCCGTTCAATCACACCGCTCCCGCAACCGGCGCGACGAACCGCGATTGGTGGCCTAAGCAACTGCCGCTGGAGATTCTGCACCAGCACTCGTCGAAGTCTGATCCGATGGGCGAGGATTTCAACTACGCCGCTGCGTTCAAGAGCCTGGACCTTGCGGCGCTGAAGACGGATCTGGCGGCGCTGATGACCGATTCGCAGGACTGGTGGCCGGCGGACTTTGGGCACTACGGGCCGCTGTTCATCCGTATGGCTTGGCACAGCGCCGGCACGTACCGCATCGGCGATGGTCGCGGCGGCGCGGGCAGAGGGCAGCAGCGGTTCGCGCCGCTGAATAGCTGGCCGGACAACGTCAGCCTGGACAAGGCCCGCCGCCTGCTCTGGCCGATCAAGCAGAAGTACGGCAGGAAGATCTCCTGGGCTGATTTGCTGATCCTCAGCGGCAACGTCGCGCTCGAAACGATGGGTTTCAAAACTTTCGGCTTCGCCGGCGGGCGCGAGGACGTGTGGGAGCCCGATCAGGACGTCTACTGGGGTGCCGAAAAGACCTGGCTGGGAGGCGATATCCGCTACGCCCACGGTTCGCCCGGCGTCGATAAGGCCGGAGGCGTGCTCGTGACCGACGACAACGCGGACGGCGACATTCACAGCCGCAAATTGGAGAATCCGCTGGCGGCGGTGCAGATGGGGCTGATCTACGTCAATCCCGAAGGCCCGGACGGAAATCCCGATCCGCTCAAGGCGGCGATCGACATCCGCGAAACCTTCGCCCGAATGGCGATGGACGATGAGGAAACCGTCGCGCTGATCGCTGGCGGTCATACGTTCGGCAAGACACACGGTGCTGCGCCCGCCACCCACGTTGGCCCGGAAACTGAGGCCGGCACCATCGAGCAGCAGGGGCTCGGCTGGCACAACAGCTTCGGCACGGGCAAAGGGGCGCACACGATCACCAGCGGCCTTGAGGTCACGTGGACGACCACGCCCACCAAGTGGAGCAACAACTTTTTCGAGAACCTCTTCAACTTCGAATGGGAGCTGACCAAAAGCCCCGCCGGTGCCCAACAGTGGATCGCGAAGGACGCTGACGCGACCATCCCCGACGCGTACGACCGGTCAAAGCGGTGGCTGCCGACGATGCTGACCACCGACCTGTCTTTGCGCTTCGATCCGGCGTACGAGAAGATCTCACGGAAGTTCCTCGCCGATCCACAGGCGTTCGCCGACGCGTTCGCCCGGGCGTGGTTCAAACTGACCCACCGCGACATGGGCCCGCGCGCCCGCTACCTGGGCCCGGAAGTGCCGGCAGAGGAACTCATCTGGCAAGACCCGATCCCGGCGGTCAATCACAAGCTCGTCGAGGAGAACGAGATCGCGTCGCTGAAGCGGCAGATTCTGGCTTCGGGTTTGTCGGTGTCGGAACTGGTGTCGACGGCATGGGCATCGGCGTCCACGTTCCGAGGCTCTGACAAGCGCGGCGGTGCCAACGGCGGACGCATCCGCTTATCGCCGCAGAAGGATTGGCACGCCAATCAGCCCGCGCAGCTCGCCAAGGTGCTCAAAACCCTGACCGACATCCAGGGCGTCTTCAACAGCACGCAGACCGGCGGAAAGAAAATCTCGATCGCGGACCTGATCGTGCTGGCAGGATGCGCCGGCGTCGAACAGGCGGCGAAGAACGCCGGGCACGACCTGACGCTGCCGTTCACCCCCGGACGCGCGGACGCCTCGCAGGAGCAGACGGACGTTTCGTCATTCGCAGCGCTCGAACCGATCGCCGACGGGTTCCGCAACTACGTCAAGACGCGCTACGCCATCCCGGCCGAGAATCTGCTGCTCGACAAGGCCCAACTCCTGACGCTCACCGCGCCGGAGATGACGGTCCTCGTCGGCGGCCTGCGCACGCTGAACGCGAACGAAGGCCAATCCCAGAACGGCGTCCTCACCAAGCGGCCGGGCAGCCTGACCAACGATTTTTTCGTTAACCTGCTGGATATGGGCACCGAATGGAAAGCCGTCTCCAGCGACGCCAACCTCTTTGAAGGCCGCGATCGCGCCACCGGCGCCATCAGGTGGACCGCCACCCGCGTAGACCTCGTCTTCGGCTCCAACGCCATCCTCCGCGCCCTGGCCGAGGTCTATGGCAGTGCCGACGCCCAGAGGAAGTTCGTCAATGACTTTGTCGCCGCGTGGACCAAAGTGATGAACCTCGATCGGTTCGATCTGGCGTGATCCTCGCGCGTCATTTCAGATCGCTTACCAATCAGGCAGGAGGGCACCTTGCGGTGCCCGTTCTCTCACACCACCGGACGGACTTGGCGTATCCGCCAGTTCCTTCTACTGAACGTCCGGCCGTTCGGGGCGGGAGATCCCACACACGTTGGTCTGCACGCGTCGCGCCGTGTTCGATGTGGTCGCGCGCTGCTGCGTCTGGGCGCGGAGGAGGTCAGGATAAGAAGATCCCGATTTTGAAAAGGCTTTGTACCGGCTGGAATTCCCCATCCTGTGGTAGTACGATTCCGGTTCAACTATCGAAGGAGTCAAATATGCGTGGCGCATGGATGTGCATTCTTCCCTTGCTCGCCTTGGGCACCGTTGGCTGTCAGAACAAGCTGGCGGACGAAAACAGGGATCTTCGGAACCAGAATATTGAGTTGCAGGAAGCGCTTCGGAAGCGCGAAAGCGATCTTGCCGCCCGGCCTGACCCGGCGGAAGTGGCGGCGTTGCAGGGGCAACTGGCGGAGCGTGATAAGCAGATCGGCGATCTGACTTCGCGGCTCAACGCCCCTCCGCCCGCCGACGCGCCCAAGGACGAAACCGCGAGCTTCGGCGGGATCACCGTCACCCGCGACGACAAGGGCAATATCACCGTCGCCGTCCCCGGCGACGTGCTGTTCGCCAGCGGCGACGCCACCGTGAAGTCGACCGCCAAGACCACGCTCGATCGCATCGCCGGCATCATCAAGAAAGAGTTCCCCGGCAAGAAGGTGTTTGTTGACGGGCACAGCGACAGCGACCCGATCACCAAGACCAAGGACAAGTGGGTCGACAACCTCGACCTGTCCGCAGCCCGCTCCCGCGCGGTCGCCGACTACCTGACCGGCAACGGCGGGCTCCCCAAGACCCAAGTCGCTACCCGCGCCTTCGCCGCCACCGCGCCCAAGTCCAGCAAGGACAAGAGCCGGCGTGTGGAGATCGTGGTGGCTGCGAAGTAGTGGCGAGTGGGTAGTGGCGAGTGGTGAGTGGTGAGTGGTGAGTGGTGAGTGGTGAGTGGTTAGTTGCCGGTTGGTAGTTGCCAGTTGCCAGTTGCCAGTTGCCGGTTGCCAGTTGCCAGTAAAATGCGGATAGTCGGGTTCGCGTTTTTCTGGCAACTGGCAACTACCCACTGGCAACTACTAGTAACTAGCAACTGGCAACTCTCCCAATGATCGGCATTCTCGACTACGGCATGGCCAACCTGCGTTCGGTGCAAAAGGCATTTGCGCACGTGGGTCATGACGCGCAGATCCTTTCGACGCCCGAGGACATCCGCCGGTGTGACCGGCTGGTGCTGCCGGGCGTCGGGGCGTTTGCGGACGCGGTGGCGACGATTCGTGCCAAGTCCTTGGATCAACCCATTCGCGAGCACATCCGGTGCGGCAAGCCGTTCCTGGGCATCTGCCTGGGTCTGCAAATGCTGTTCGATGTCGGCTATGAGGATGGCGAGCACGCCGGGCTGGGCATCGTTTCAGGCAAGTGCGTGCGGTTTGATGTTGACGCCACGCAGGGCTTGAAAGTGCCGCACATGGGCTGGAACCAGCTCGACGTGAAGCACGCATCGCCGATCCTGAAAGGCCTGCCGGAGGGCGCGAACGTGTATTTCGTCCACGGCTACCACGTCGTGCCGAC
Organism: Tepidisphaerales bacterium; assembly: GCA_038215325.1. Taxonomy (GTDB): domain Bacteria; phylum Planctomycetota; class Phycisphaerae; order Tepidisphaerales; family Tepidisphaeraceae; genus BPJO01. Next base: position 5,808 of record JBBQQZ010000009.1, read on the forward strand.
CGACGCCGACGTCATCGCCACCACCACCGACTACGGCCGGCCGTTCGTCAGCTCGATCTGGCGCGACAACGTCGTCGCTACGCAGTTTCACCCCGAAAAGAGCCAGACCGTAGGACTGACGATGCTGCGGAACTTTGCGGGGATGTAGTTGTTTAGCCGCAGATGGACGCAGATAAACGCAGATAAAACCTGAATACAAAACAAGAAAGCCGGACGATGTCATGCGTCCGGCTTTCTGAATTCTGTATTTTTTAATCTGCGTTTATCGGCGTCCATCTGCGGCTGAAAAATTTACTTCGTCATCGCGGAGATCGCGGTCATGCGGGCGTTGGCGCGTTGGACGTAGTTGTCGATTTCCTTGAAGTCTTCGCTGTTGCCGAGTTGGTAGTTCGACGCGGCGTGTTTCATGCGGAGCTTGGCCATCGCCAGCGGGACGATCGCGTCGCCAAGCTTCATCGGATCGCTGACTTCGGCGCGGCCGATGCCGGGGGGCAGAACGTCGGTGTCTTCGTCGCCCATGAAATACTTGAAGATGTGCCGCGAATAGAGCCCGGCGGCCTTTTGGTAGTTGGTGGCGGCTTCTTTTGCCAGGCGGGTCTTTTCCGCGCCGTCGGCGGACATCGCTTCGAGGTACAGCGCGTCGGCGAGCATCAGATACGACTGGGCCTCGGAGCCTTCCATGTGCGAGAAATAGTTGAACTCGCCGGGGTAGTCGGTCAGAAAGTACTTGTACTCCGCGACGGCGGCATTGGCGATGCGGTGGGCGTTGCGGTAACGCCAGATGATCTCATCCATCAGGGGCGAGCGCGCGAGTTTGGTGTTCAACGAAATCGACTGGGTCGGCGATTCAAGATCGGCGTCTTCGCGCGGAACCGGCTGGCTGAATAACTCGATCTCGGCGCGCCGGGCGGCGTACCAGTCTTCTTCGCTCCACTTCTTGAGCGACAGCGCCGGCCGCGACGAGATCACGCGATCGGACAACTGGGCGTGCGTGGCCTTGTTGTACTTCTGCAAATATTCCGAGCGCTTGTAATAGTTGTAGCCCAGCGCGTAAGGCGAAACGCCGTACGGGAAGGGCTCGAACTGTTTGAGGTAGGGGAGTTTGCTTCCGTCCCCGCCGTTGCCGGTGGCGGTCATGCCGACGCGGGGGGCAAGGTACTCGGGGAGGATGTTGTACTTGTCGTCGAGAATCGAATCATGCTCTGTCCGGCGTCCGCCGCTCTGAACTGCGGCCTGGGCTTTGACGACGCGGGGCTCGTAGGTGATGTCTGGCTCTTTCAATCGCGCCTTGAGCTGCTCGGCGATCGGATTGCGGAGTTGGATGTAGAGCTTGGAGGCGTCGTTGTTCGCTTCCCGCGGCGACAGGACGTAAGGCGACGCCCCGGCGAGCCTCGCCTGGCGCAACACCAGGTCGCGTTTAGCGGCGGGGAAGATCACGCGCTGGCGGTCCTGGATCGGTAGCGTTTCGTCCATCAGGCGCGGACTGAAGTACGTCTTTTCTGCCGCGTTACCAAATTTATCAAAATACAGGCCGGCGGCGGACGCGAGGATGTTGATGTTGTCGGGCCGCTCGCGATCGACGCTGAAGGCGTAGTCCAGCGCGTCGAGGATGGTCGTGTACTTTGTGGGCACGTTCGCCATCTGGACCGAGATGTTGTAGGCCTTGTTCCAGATCTGGAACAAGTGGACGCCGTCGAATTCGGCCTGTAGAAGGCGGATCAGTTCGACCTTGGTGTCGAAGTCGTCGAGTTCGCGGTCGGTTTTCTGGTTTTCGGAACTGGTCCACAGCGCCATGAGCATCGGCCCGCGCAGGCCGCCCAGGAGCAGGCCCAGCGCGAAGCTGTTGAGCTGACTGATGTCGCCACCCTCGGCGACGGGCTGGTTGCGGGCGCGGTCCAGGTTCTTTCGCTGATCGAGACACAGCTTCCGCGCCCCGGCCGAGCCGAGCAAGGCGAGCACCAGCACGATGACGATGGGGAGCTGACTCATTCGGCTCACGGCGCCACCTCTTTGTTTCGCAGGAACACGTACGCCAGCGTCATCAGCGGCAGGCCGAAGAGCACAAGCACGAAAACGGGGGACGCGAGCTGCGCCAGCGTGATCGTGGCACCGCGTTCGATCTGCTCGGTCACGGCGAACCCGCTGATATCTGGGAGCACCGACGCCAGCAGCGAGAAGCTGCCGGTAAGGGCGTCGACCGATTTGCTGACGACGTTTGCCAGACGCGGATCGGTCACGCCGGTGGCGACTTCGGCACCGAAGCCGGACCCGAGATCCAGGTTCATCGCCGCCCAGCGGCCTAGGATGATAAGCAGCGAGAGCACCACCGCGATCGGCCAGCTCAGAAACGTACTACAGAAGAACGCGACGATCGCAACCAACAGCGAGAAGAGCCACAGCACGAACAGGCCCTTGAACAGATTGATGCCGAAAATCTCGCGGTCGGAGACCAACTGAAGCGACGTGGGCAACAGCCCGACCACGCTCCCGCCTGTGCGGTTACGAACGATGACGTCGAACTGGCCGCTGGTAAGCAAGTCGGCGGGCATGGTGAAGAACGCCGTCCGCTTGCTTTCCGGATAAACGAGCTTGGGCTCGCTGAGCTTGTCGGCCTTTCGGTCGTGGATGCGGACTTCGAGCACAGTTGCGTCGTCGGTGTCGGAATCCGAGCCGCTGCGTTCGATACCGACTTTCAGTTCGAACGGCACTTCACCGTTCTGCGATTCGGGGACGGGTACGTCGTTAAAACGGAAGACCGCCAGCGGTTCCAGGCCGTTCTCCGCGCCGCGTAGCTGCTGTCCGAACCGCCCGGTGCTGCCGCGGGTCTGCGGCTCTCCCGTGGAAGCCAGCGCGAAGCCCACGGGCTTTGCGTTCTCGACGGTCGTGACTTCGAGCGTCACCGCGTCCTTGGTGATCTGGTACAGGAACGCCGGATTGGTCGCGACGATCTGGACGTTGAATCGGCCACGGTCGTTCACGGGTCCGAACCGGGTCAACTGCTCCATGATCGGCCGCGGAATCTCGATCGACGGGTTGGTCGCAAGGTTGATCGCCCGAACGCCAGGGGCTTCTTCCTGGCCCGGCTTTGGCGCGACCGGGGGAGCAAGCTGCTCCGGACGGACGATGGTCGCGTCGGTGCGCGGGTCGAGGATGACGACTTGGATTTCCGGCTCAGGCGGCGTCGCGCCTGCGGGCGTGACCGGGGCCTTGGGTGTCGGGCTGAATGGGATATTGAAGACGAGGCGGTAGGTCGCGTTGGCGAGCTTCGGGTCTTCGACGAGGCTGCTGTCGGTCACGAATTCAGCGATTGCGTCCTGCGCCCCGCCAAGAATCCACGGCACGACCGCGCTGCCGGCCGGTGCCGCAGGATCGGTCGCGTACTGCGACAACCCGTTCGAGCGATGGATCGTCTGCGAGAAGAGCAAACCCTGCTGCTGGAAATGCTCCAGCCACTTCCGCTGCGCCGACGAAACCTGCGGCGATTCCAGCGTCTGTGCGATCTGCCTCCCCAAGTACCACGCGCGCAATTGCAGGTAGCCGAGCGTGAAAATGCCCATAATCAGCAGCATCGCCGCGGACACGCGGGCGAAGCCGACGATCTTTCCGAGCACGATATCCAGACGTGTTACCGGCTTGGTGACGATCGTGTAAATAACGCGCGATTCGATCTCGCGCGGCAGGTTGGTGGCGGCGGTGATGAGCGCGATGATCGTGACGACCAATGCGCTGGCGAAGAAGCAGAATTTGATGGTTTGCCGGATGGCGTCGGGCTGGTCCACCGGTTTTTGCAGCAGCGAGATGATGATGACGCCCAGCATCGCCAGCGGCGTCACCCACAGCACCCGGCGGCGGATGGCGTCGCGGAAGCAGACGTCGCTGATGGCCCAGATGCGGCGCGGGGAGAGGACGAGCAGGTCGCGAAGTCCGTAGACCCCGAGTCCGACCAGCACGACCACAGCCGGCACCACGAACGAAAGATTGTGTAGGATCCAGTCGCGCATAGGCGTTTTCGATCGTTGCGGGACGGCGACTTAACGTGCCGCCCCAAAGGGAAATTATGCGTCGCTGCTCGTGTACGAGCCGGTCCCACCCGTATTCTCACGCACGATCTTGATAAACAGGTCTTCCAGCGTCGTGGTCGGGTGCGTGATTTCGGCCTGCGCGCCCATTCGCTGGACGTATTGACGCAGTTCTTCGATCTGCTGCGGCGTAAGCCCGTGAGCCTGCACCTGCGTGATGTCCTTCACCTGTAGCAAGTCCTTCACGTGGCCGAGCGTCTGGCGCTTGCCACGGAAGAGGATGGTAATGCGGTCGCACACGTCCTGCACGTCGGCAAGAAGGTGGCTGCAAAGGATGACGGTCTTGCCCTGATTTTTGAGCGAGACGATCAGATCCTTCATCTCGCGCGTGCCGATCGGATCAAGGCCGGTGGTCGGCTCGTCGAGCAGGATCAGGTCCGGGTCGTTAATCAGCGCCTGCGCCAGACCGATACGCCTTGCCATGCCCTTGGAATACTCGCGAAGCTTTCGCTTGCGGGCCTTGTTGTCCAGGCCAACGGTATCCAGCAGCAGGGGGACGCGTTTCTTTAGATCTTTCCGCGGGATTTTGAAGAGCCGGCCATAGAAATGGAGCGTTTCTTCGCCATTCAGAAAGCGGTAGAGGTACGACTCTTCGGGCAGGAACCCGATGCGTGCGTTGACCTCGGTCGAACCGCATTTTTTGCCCATCACCAGCGCTTCGCCCTTGGTGGGGAAGATCAGGCCGAGCAGCAGCTTGATGGTGGTGGATTTGCCCGAACCGTTGGGTCCGAGCAGCCCGAAGACTTCGCCGCGGTGAATCGTCAGGTCCAACCCTTCCAGGGCGCGAACCTTCGGGCGTCCCCAGAAATCGGTGTAAACCTTCGTCAGATCACGCGTGTAAACGGCGGCGTCGGCGGGATTGATCGATTCATCGACGCCGGTGTGGGATGCGGTCACAGCGGTCACGATCTACCTCTTCCTCGCAATGAGATGGTCAATGACGGACTACGTCTCTTGAATGACGAATGAGATCGACATTCCTGACGTGAAAATCCGCAATCGTTTGTTTACCGCATCGTCGGGCGCATGCCCAGCGGCGGACCCTTGCGGACGCGGCGGCGGCGCTTTTCGCTCGGCTTTTCGTAGTAGGCCACGCGCTTCATGTCCTTCGTGAGACCTTCTTTTTCACAGGCCTTCTTGAAGCGCTTGAGCATCTGCTCCGCCGTCTCGTTACCACGCAGTTTGACTTTGATCATAGCCGTTGGGTTCCAGAAAAATCCTGATCCGCTTACTCGACAAACACGCCACGGCGAGGCGCTACAAAAGCCCTCCCGGCCGTGGCGAACGGTAAAGTCTAGCGAAGCGCTCGATTTGTTCAAGCACCCGGGCTGGGCAAGCTCGGCAATTTACCGGGGTCGCCGGGAGTCGCCGGATTACCGTTCGGGTGATGTTCAGGGTAATTTATAGGCCCGATGACGGTTGGAGTCGAGGGGTGATCCTGTGGTCGTTCGTCGCGGGTGCCGAGCTTGGGTTCGGCCGATGGCGTGGGCATCGATGCCGGGTATAACCACCCGAATGCCGTTGGCCGAACATACCATCCAGATCCGCGTGCGCTACCCCGAGGTCGATGGGATGGGGTATCTTCATCACAGCCGCTACCTCCAGTACTTCGAAATGGGCCGGATCGAACTGCTCCGGCATCTCGGCCATTCGTACTGCGACCTCGAGGCACGCGGCGTGCTTTTCGTCGTCATCAAGGTCGAAATCCGCTACAAGGCACCCGCCCGCTACGACGACGAACTGACACTCCACACGCGGCTTATCAAGATCACCCACGTCCGCAACGACCATGATTACGTCCTCAAACGCGGCGAGACCGTCATCGCCGAGGGAACGACGTCGATTGCCTGCGTAGACCGCGCGGGCGAACTGCAAAAAATCCCCGACGACCTGCTTGGCGAAATGGGCGCTTAGATTACGACCGTCACCGGCTGGCTCTCCGACCCGTTCGCGCCGATGGCGGTGATCTGGTAGTAGAAGGTGTCGCTGGCGATGGACGTCTCGTCGATATACGTCGTCACCGGCCGGCGAGCGAGGGGGGTGTCGTTCAGCAGCGCGTACCCGCCGCGCGCGGTGGTGGAGCGGTAGACATTGAATCCGACGATCTTCGGGCCGGTGGCGGGGCTGGTGAAGCTGATGCGGGCACCCCTGCTCGTTTCTTCCGTGAACACCGTCAGCACCGACTTGATCGCGTCCACGGGCTTGATGTTTTCGATGAGGTAAATGTTGTCATTGAAGTCGTAGTTGGTGAAATCGCGGTTGTAGTCTTGCAGCATGATGTACGAGTTCGCGATCAGCTTGCCTTGCTTGTCGTACGCCGGCCAGAACCGCACGAAATGGCCGTAGCCCGTGCGGCTGAGCGAATCGGGATTCAGTGTCGGGTCGCTGTACTCGTTACCTTCCACGACAAACCCGAACGTCGCCGTCCCCGGCTTGAACGCGCCGGAGGTGATGCCGCTGGTGTTGTTCTTCTCGCGCGGCAACACGGTCTGCCCGTCCCCGGAGGCGTGGGTGGCGAGGGTATGCGTGCTGTTCGGGCTGCCTTGCTCGTACCAGCCGATATACGCCTGGGTCGCCTGCGGAACCAGGTTCACATCGAGGTAGGTCTGGTTATGGAATGCCGCAAGCTGCGTGACGCGCACGTACGCGCCGTCGTCGGCGATCTTCCAGTAAGGCTGGAGGATTTCGTCCCCGGTCGCCCGCACCTCGCCTGCGGTGCTGAGGTTCTGGCCGTCGTTGGCGAGGACGGTCGTGTAGCCGAACAGGTCGTTGACGATCTTTTTCGACGTCGGTTCCTCCGACGCGCCGTGATTGGTGGGCAGGTATTCCGAATACTGTTGCCAGTACCCGGCCAGATCGTAGGTGATGGTCGGGTTGGCGGTGTCGTTGCTGTTGATCGTAAAGGTGCCGTTGTGGACGTTTCCACTCGAGGCCGTAAACGTGATGACCACGTTTCGTGTCGCGCCCGGCGCGATCGTGATCCCCGATCCGCCGCCGCTGGTGATGCTGAAGTTGCCGGTCGTGGCGAAGGTGGCGAGCAGGCTCTCCGTGCCGGTGTTGCGTACCTTCACGGTCTGCGTCAGCCTCGTGACGTTCGGGACGAATTCGTCCGGAATCTCCACCTTGTTGAAGACCAGCCGCGTGTTATCCGGCTGCTGGAACACGCTCGTCGCGGCGATCGTCGGCTTGGCGTCGGCGGGCTTAACGTTGGTGATGATGAAGACGATGTCCTGGTTGTCGTAGGCGGCGGTGTACTCTTCCACTGCGACAACGTAGGCGTTCTCGACCGTGTTGCCGAATTGATCGACGAACGGATAAAAACGCGTCTTCCGCAGCTTCGATGAATTGGTTTCCCAACTCGAGTTGAGCGTGTCTTCGCTGTAGACGTTCCGCGTCGTCCCGTCGGCGTTATAAAAGCCGGGCCACTGCGTGAAAAGAGCGAACGGGCTGGTGCCGGGGTCAAACACCGTCTGCCCGTAGACGATCGGGTTGACCGACTGGGCGGATTCGACCGGCACGTACCACAACTCCTTCGCGCTCTGGGTTTGCCCCGGGCTGTAGTACCCCACTCGCACCGCCGGGCCACTGCTGACGCCGAAGAGCGCCAGCGGGCGAATGATCACCGCGCCGGTGCCGGACTTCTGGAGCGCCTGCATGACGACTTCATCGCTCGTGGATGTCGGCGTGCCGAGGAGGTAGTCGCTGGGATCGGCGTCGCCGACGTCGATGGGCAGGCCGAACGTATCGATGACGCGCTGAAGCGACGGTTCCTTGTCAACGCCTTCACCCAGTGTCGGCAATCCGCGCAGCGCGATCGTGAATCCTCTGGCGGCCGGATCGGTGGTGACGATGGAGATGCGGGCGACGTCAACGACCACCGCGCCATCCTGGGCTGCAAATGTCACTTCCATGTCGAATCGCTTGCCCGGCTTGATTGAAAAGCCGGTGTCGCTCGGGAAGTTGGTCGTGAACTTGCCCTTGGCCGAGCCCAGCACGTTGACCGAACCGGGCACAAGGTCGAGGTTTGCGGTTCCGGTGTTGGAGATGCGGAGGATTTGAGTGTTTTCGGTTCCCTGGACGGCGTTGAACTGGAGCGACCGCTGTGCGATCGCCGCCACGGGCACCGCCGCGAGCAATGTGCGGGACTCAAGTGTTTCGATGATCGAGCGCGACATGAAAATTCTCCTCAACGGCGTGACGTTGTCCGAAGGCAAACAGGAGTGTAGGCCCACATGCGGCCAGGGGCGAACCCGTGTCGCCGGATTCCGCTTTCGGACGCGCCTCTACCAAAGTAGACGGCAGGCGGGAACGGGAGTTACGTCATTTTCCGACGGTGCCGCGACAAAAGACCGCTATCCACGCCGCGTTAGAACGGGATATCGTCTTCGCTGAACGTGTCGCCGGGCAGCGTTTCGCCGCGCTCGATGCGGGCCTTGCGATCGCGTTCTTCCTGACGGGTGCGGCGCCAATGCTCGCGTTCCCGCTCGATCGCCTCGTCATAAACCCCCGCCGCGACGGCCGCGTCGTGGTCTTCGCGCGTGAAGTACATGCTCGGGTGAGTGACTTCGCCTGACTCGCCGGCGTCGAACTCCGGCTCCACCTCTTCCCCGTCGTCAAACTCGCCGAAAGGGATGTCTTCGAGGTCGTCCGCGCGATCGGCATCAGGCGTCCAGTCGGTGGGGGGATCGAAGTGCCCCATGCGGTCGGCGATCTCGTCGGCGAGTTCATCGCCGGGGCGGAAGCCGTCGTCTGCTTCATCCGGATCGTCGTCCACCCAGCCGCCATCGGGGTGGTTGAAGTCGGTGGGCCAAATGTCGAACTGATACCCGAGCGCGCCGCAACCCGGCACGGGACACATCCAGTGCGTTTCGTCGTCCACGTCAATCCGGATCATCAGATCGCTCATGAAGATGCGATTGCAGTGAATGCAGACGCATTCCACCGGCTCAACGGGCGGCCCCATGACATTGTCGTCAGCCATTACGCGTCTCCAGCCCATACTTTTGGAAAGACGCGACAATATTTCAAGCAAAATCGGCTCGAGGCCGGACGATTCTCACCCAGAGCCACGGGAGTAAGTCCGTGCCCCTCCCGTAGTTGCGCCTCCGAATACCGCCGGCTTTACGCCCGTGGCTTCGCGCGACGAAGTTTCGAGGGTTTTGTGACCGGCACGGCGACATCCAGCAACTCGCGAGCCTGAGCGCGGGTGGTGTCCGTCACGCGTTGCCCGCCGATCATTTCGGCGATTTCTTCGATGCGCTCTGTGCCTTCGACCGGGCGAACCGTCGTCTTCGTCTCCTTCGTGCCTGTTTCCTTGCGAACCGTCAAATGCCGGTCGGCGTAGCACGCGATCTGCGGCAAATGCGTGATGCAGAGCACCTGGTGGTGTTGCGCCAGCGCCCGAAGCTTGTCCCCGATCACCGCCCCGAGCCGGCCGCCGATGTTGGCGTCGATTTCGTCGAACACCAGCACCGACACCCGATCACCCGCCGCCAGTACGCTCTTGAGCGCCAGCATGATGCGCCCGAGTTCTCCACCCGAAGCGATCTTCCGCAATGGCGATGCCGCGAGCCCGGGATTGGTCTGAACGATGAACTCCACCTCGTCCGCGCCGCTGGCCGCCGGTTCGATCGGCTTGATCTCGACCGTGAACTTCGCCTTCTCCATTCCCAGTTCGGTCAAATGCTTCACGATCATCGGCGACAGTTTCTTGGCCGCTTCAAGTCGCTTGCGCGTCAGTTCTTTTGCGATCTGATCGCGTTTCTTCACCAGCGGTTCAATTTTCTGCTGAAGCACGGACGAGTCTTCGCCGGTGCGTTCCAGTTCGGCGATCTGCTTGCCGAGCGATTCGCGCTCCTGGATCGCCGCCTCGACGCTCGGGCCGTACTTTTTGAGCAGGCGGTTGATCGTGTTCAGCCGGTCGTTCGCCTCCGCCAGTTCCGCCGGATCAAGGTCCAGCCGGTTCAGGTAGCGGCCGAGGTCGAACGACGCTTCGGAAAGCTGAAGCGTCGCCTCCTTCACATTTTTTGCGATCCCGTCCAGCGACTGATCGACCATGCACAGTTCCGCCAACACCCCGGCCATCGTCTGAAGGCGATCAATGATCGCGCCGTCGGATTCATACAACGCTGAATGCACCGCGCCCGCGTCTTTGCGCAGCTTTTCGAGGTTGTTCAACACCTGCGAGCGGGCGTTGAGTTCCTCGTACTCGCCTTCGCGCAGTTCCGCGGCGTCGATCTCGGCGGCCTGGAACTTCGCGAAATCGAGCTGCTGCATTCGCAGCTTCCCGCCCGCCTCGAGATCGTCGAGCCAAGCCCGCGTCTGCTTCAGTTCCAGGTAGACTTGGTGATACGACTGCCTCACCTTCTCGACGCCGGCGAATTCATCGAGCACGTCCAACTGATTCGACGGCTTGAGCAAAAACTGGTGGTCATGCTGCCCATGTACATCCACCAGCGCCTCGGCCACCAGCTTCAGCATCGACAGCGTGATCGGCTGCCCGTTGATCGACACACTGGATCGACCTGACGGGTACACCCGCCGGGTCAGCAGCACCTCGCCGGCGTCGGCCTCGATGGGCAGATCGCAGGCGTCCTCGATCTGCTGCATCAGCCGTTTGTCGCTGATTTCAAACACGCCCGAGACGCGGCCTTCGTCCGACCCCTTGCGAAGCATATCGGATGCCGATCGCAGACCGAGCAATAGCTCAATCGCGCCTATCACCAGCGACTTCCCCGCGCCGGTAGCGCCAGTGAAACAGTTCAGGCCCGCGCGCAGCTCAATCCGTGCGTCGGCGATCACCGCGAGGTTGGAGATATGCAGCTCTCGGAGCATCTCAGACCCATTTCATCCACGAATCTTCACGAATCGACACGAATCAACTCATGCGAATTCAGCCACCGATGAACACCGATGGACACCGATAAAAAATGCATTTCATCTGCGTGCAGCGGTGTGCATCGGTGTACATCGGTGGCCAATTCCTCTTCTGAATTTATTCGTGTCGATTCGTGAAGATTCGTGGATGAACCTCTTACCGAACCTGCGCCCCGGCTGCGATGTCGGCGCTCGGCGAGACGATAACCAGCTTACCCGTCGCGTCGCTGGCGGCCAGGAGCATGCCGTTGCTGACTTCGCCTTTGATCACTTCACGCGGCGCCAGGTTCACGACCACCACGATCTGCTTTCCCACCAGTTGCTCGGCGGTGTAATGCTCCTTGATGCCGGCCAGGATTTGCCGCTTCTCGTCGCCGAGATCGACCTGGAGACGCATCAGCTTTTTTGACTTTTCAATCGGTTCGGCCTGCACGATCGTCGCCACGCGAAGCTGGACCTTGGCGAAGTCGTCGTACTGGATCGAGGTTGAGGTCGGTGTCGGTGACGGTGTCGGGGACGGTGTCGGTGTTGTGGGTTCACTCATGGGACGCAGAGTTTAGCCGTCTTTGGATGTAGCTGCGACGCCTGCGTCGCCCATTTTTTCGTCTGCGGGTGGAATGGGCGACGCAGGCGGCGCAGCTACCGGAAGGAATCCGTATCGAAATATCAGCAGCAGGATCTTGTACCCGGCCTTGATCGTGCCGGTGAGCGAGCCGGAGACCTTCGACACCCCGAACTTCCGTGGCCGATAGTTGACCGCGATTTCTTCGAATCGCAAATTGTGGCGCGCGGCCTTGATCTGCATTTCGACCGTCCATCCGTAGTTCGGGTCGCGCATGTGCAGCTTCTGAATCGCCGGCCAGGTGATCGCACGGAACGGACCTAGATCCGTGAAGCGGACGCCAAAGAACAGCCGCATCAGGAAGCAGGCGAGCTTGTTGCCGAAGTATTGCTGCGGCGTGAACGCGCCCGGCGGCTGGGGCTTGAGCGTACGCGAGCCGATCACCATCTCCGCTCTGCCGGCGAGGATCGGTTCAACGATCAGCGGCAGTTCGGTCGGATCGTCCGCAAAATCCGCATCCACAAACACGACCACATCCGGCGGATCCTGCTCCGCGAACGCCAACGCCGCCAAGCACGCCGATCCGTATCCCTGACGCAAGGCTGGGACGACGATCGCGCCATGCGCCCGTGCGACCTCGGCGGTGCGGTCGGTGCAGTTGTTGTCCGCGACGATCACCCGCCGCACGAGCGGCCGCGGCAACGCGTCGAGAACGAGGCCAATCGATCCTTCTTCGTTGTAGGCGGGGATGATGACGTCGATACGCGTGTCGGCCATGGATGAATCGTTGCGAGTGCGAGTGCGATTGGCGAGAAGCCGAAACGACGTTCCCCATCGGGCCACCGACCACTCGCCACGTCTGGTCTTCATCCTACCCGCTCACCCGCATGAGGTCGCCTGCCGGCTGATCCGACAGCCGCGTTCGCTTGACACGCGCAACCGCTTTCCACTACCAATACAGTCCCATCCTAGCTCGTACTATTTCCCGATGGGTTTAGTTGGAGTTGCGTAAGTGTTGAGGGAAGTGCAACTTGCGTCATCCGACCCGTCTTCGGCGGGTGGGACGTTCATTCGGCTGATCCTCGGCGATGAGCCCGGTTGGCCGCTGCGCATCGGGTGGGACCTGACGATCATTTTTTTAGGGTTCCTGGGCCTGGCGTCGATGGTCGCGTTTATCGGCATCTGGGCCGAGCGAAAAGTGGCCGGGCGGATCCAGCAGCGGCACGGGCCGAACCGGGTCGGGCCGATCGGCATCCTGCAATCGCTGGCGGACGGGATCAAGCTCGTCTCGAAAGAAGATTTGCTCCCACGCGGCGCGGACGGGTGGCTGTTCCGACTCGCGCCGTATCTGGCGTTTGCGCCAGTGTTTGCATCGTTCCTGGCGATCCCGTTCGGGCCGGACATGATCTTCGAGCCTGCGCTGGCGGTCGGACTGTTCTGGATGCTCGCGATCCTCTCGGTCGAGGTGATCGGCGTGATCCTGGCGGGTTGGTCCAGCAACAATAAATGGTCGGTCTACGGCGCGATGCGCGAGGCCTGCCAGTTGATTAGCTACGAAATCCCGCTGGGCATCTCGATCCTGATCGTCGTGGTTGCGACCGGCACGCTGGATTTGCTCGAACTGTCGCGCATGCAGGCGGGTGGGATGCAGCACTGGCTGCTGTTCCATCAGCCGTTCGTGCTGGCGGCGTTCGTGGTGTTTTTCATCGCGTCGCTGGCGTCGAACAAACGCGCGCCGTTCGATCTGCCCGAGTCCGAATCGGAGCTGGTCGCCGGCTATCACACCGAGTATTCAGGCCTGCGTTTTTCGCTATTTTACCTGGCCGAGTATAACGCGATGTTTGTCATGGGTGCGATCATGACGATCCTGTTCCTGGGCGGCTGGGACGACCCGGTGGGCTATCTTTCCGCCTGGAGCGCGCGCGTGCCGCGCGACGTGATGTCGCTGGAACTATTGGCCGTCAATGCGGTTGCGTTCCATGTGTTCATGGCCAAAACGTGCCTTATCATCTTCATCCAGATGTGGGTCCGCTGGACGCTCCCGCGTCCCCGCATCGACCAGGTGCTCCATGCGTGCATCAAGGTGCTTTTGCCGATGTCGCTGGTGCTGCTGCTCGGGTCGGCGCTGTGGGAGCTGTTCGTTCAAAACACGTCGCTCATGCAGCGCGCCACGCAATGGGTGCTACTGACGATCGGGCTGGCGTTCGTCGGATTTATCTTCCTCATGCTCGCGCAAGCGTTCATCCAGGGACGCGGCAAACAGTACCGGCTGAGCGAGCCGGCGAAGCTCGGGATCTGATGCAGGCGATCCTCTTCTACATCTTCGCAGCCTTGACGCTCGCCGGCGCGATCGGCGTGGTCGCCAGCCGCAACATCGTCCGGGCGGCGGTACAGTTGTTGCTCGCGCTGCTCGGCGTGGCGGCATTGTATTTCCTGCTCGGTGCTGAGTTCCTCGCCGCAGTGCAACTGGTGATCTATGTCGGCGGCACGCTCGTGCTGATTATCTTCGGCGTCATGCTCACCGCGCGGGCGAGCCAGAAGCTGCTCAATCCCAGCCGCGGCGAGCAGATCGCGGGATTGGTCTCGGCGGTCGTCCTTCTCGTTGCGCTGATCGCCTCGATCGTCACGACGCGATTCCCCGATCAACCCGCGCCGCTCGGACGATACTCGCTTCAGGCACTCGGGCAGGATTTACTGGGCGACTACCTCCTCCCGTTCGAGCTCGCCAGCCTGCTGCTGCTGGCGGTGATGATCGGGGCGGCGTATCTGGCGAAAAAACGACCCCACGCGAAAGGGGAAGTATGATCGGGCTTACGCATTTCCTGATCCTCGCCGCCATCCTGTTCGTGTGCGGATTGCTCACCGTGCTGACCAAACGTCACGCGATCGGCATCCTCATGGGCGTCGAACTGATGCTCAACGCCGCCAACATCAATCTGGTCGCATTCAATCATTACTCCGCTGGCGACCGGCTGGACGGGCAGGTGTTTGCCCTGTTCGTCATCGTGATCGCCGCGGCAGAGGCGGCGGTGGCGCTGGCGATCTTTCTGAACTTCTACAACAACTTCGGCTCCGTCGATGTCGAACGGGCCAACGAGCTGCGCGGGTAACGCCTCATGTTCGAACTTCCGATTCTTCTGATCCTCCTGATCGCCTTGCCGCTGGTCGCCAGCGCGCTGCTGCTGGTGCTCGGTCGCAGGTTCGACGAGCCGTTCTCGGGCTACCTGGGCACCGGCGTTGCCATGCTCAGCTTCGGCGTCTCCATCCTGACCTTGGTCACCTGGATCTACGGCGGCTCAACGGGTGGTCAGGGCTGGGGGCACGATCGCGGTCCCTATCTCGATTTCATCCGCTGGATCCCCATCGGCTACTACGACGCGCAGCGCACGCCCGGGTACCTGGCGCTGAGCGTCTACGTCGATTCGCTCACCATCATCATGATGACGATGGTCGCGTTCGTCTCCGCCGTCGTACACCTGTTCTCGCTTGCGTATATGAAGGGGGACACGCGATACCCCCAGTTCTTCTGCTACCTGTCTTTGTTCAGCTTCTGCATGATGGGCTTGCTGGTCTCCGGCTCGCTGCTGCAACTGTTGATTTTTTTCGAGCTGGTCGGGCTTTGCTCGTACTTGCTGATCGGCTTCTGGCGCGAGCGCCCCGCAGCCTCTGCCGCCGCGATCAAGGCGTTTGTGATGAACCGGGTGGGCGATGTCGGCTTCATCGTCGGCATGTGCCTGCTCATCGGGTACTTTGGCTCGGTTACGCTTCCGGACCTGTGGCTGATGCTCGCTAGCGGCGCCCACGCAGGCGTGATGTCCACCACCATGCTGACGGTCATCGGCGTGTTGCTTTCCTTCGGCGCGTTCGGCAAGAGCGCTCAGTTTCCGCTGCACACGTGGCTTCCCGACGCGATGGCCGGCCCGACGCCGGTCAGCGCGCTCATCCACGCCGCAACCATGGTGGCTGCGGGCGTGTTCCTGCTGGCGCGGATTTATCCGATCCTCACGCCCGATGCGCGTTTGTTCATCCTCATCATCGGCGCGACGACGATCCTGATCGGCTCGCTCTGCGCCCTGGCCCAGCGCGATCTAAAAAAGGCCCTTGCCTTCTCCACCATCGGCCAGCTCGGGTACATGGTGCTGGCGATCGGGGTTGGAAGCTGGACCGGGGCGATGTTCCACCTGTTGACGCACGCGTTCTTCAAATCGCTATTGTTCCTGTGCGCCGGCAACGTCATCCACACCATGCACCACGACCACCGCCTGGAACATTTCGGCGGACTGTTCAGGCGCATGCCGGTGACGGGCGTGACGTTCGCAATCGGCACTCTGGCGATGAGCGGGGCGCCGTTTATGAGCGGGTTTTACTCGAAGGAAATGATCATCGCCCACGCCAGTGCATGGGCGAATTTGGCAGGGGAGCAACATCGCGCGGCGTTGCTGCAACTGGCGCTCTGGGTGCCGGTGGCGGCGGCGTATCTGACGCCGCTTTACATGACCCGCCTCTGGATGCTCACCTTCGCGGGCCGGCCGCGGAAGCGGAAGCTTTATAAGCACGCGGGTGAGGCTGGCGTGATGTCGTTCCCGCTGGTAGTGCTGTCGGGCATGGCGATTTTTGCGGGGTTCTCGTGGTTCCCGATCCAGTCGATGGTCGAAGGAACGATCAAGGAAACCCGCAATTACATCGCGAGCATGCCCCATCTCGACCCCGGCCGGGCCGATCCGTTCAAAACCGCCTGGCCGACGCTTTCATCGCCGACCGAAACCGTCACCGAGAACGGCGAACCCACTGAACCCCGCGACGTGCTTCGCTCGCCAGTCGAGCGGCGTGTCGAGGCCGGATACCACACCGCGCACCTGCTGACAGGCTGGGCGTGGCTGGCCGGGATCATGGTCGGCGTGGCAATCTGGGCACCGGGATTTGCGGTGACCGACCGCCTGGCGAAGATCGCTCCGTTGGGATGGGTGCGGCAATTCCTGGCGCACCGGATGTATTTTGATGACTTGTACGACCTGGTCTTCGTCGGAGCGACGCACATCGCCACCGGCGTGGCGGTGGGGATTGATCGGTTCCTGATCGATCCGGCGCTCGATGGCGTCGCCAGGCTGACCGCGCTGTTCGGCAAGGCGAGCGCGAAGATCGACGATGCGGCGGTCGACGGTGTCGTCCGCGGTGTCGGCCAGACGATCTGGCTCGGTGGCGGGGCGATGCGGCTGGCGCAGCCGGGACGTATCCGCGTCTACGTCGCCAGCGCGGTCGGTATCCTCGTGCTGGTGATCGGAACGATGGTCGTTGTTGGACTAACGAGGTAAGCAATGGGATTGGCCGCAGAGACGCAAAGACGCAGAGAAGAGAGCGAACCGCAGATTGCGCAGATGGCGCAGATTAGGAATGAATTCATCGGCGTAATCTGCGTAATCTGCGGTTCGTCGTCTTTGGTTTTCTCGGCGGCCGCTCCGGTCTGAGGATGAAATGGAACTGATCCGGCAAAACCTTCTCTCGGTCCTCATCTTCCTGCCCCTGCTGGGCGCGGGCGCGGTGCTTTGCATCCGCGAAGCCCGCGTTGCCCGCGCGATCGCGCTTGCGACGGCGATCATCGTCTGTGCGCTGTCGCTGCTATTGATCATTCCGGGCATCTTCGACTGGACCCACGCCGGCAACTACGCCTACGAGCGTGCCGGCGGCGTCGTGCAGCTTGTTCAGCGAGTCGCCTGGATTCCGTCGATCAACGCCGAGTACCTGGTGGGCGTCGATGGGTTGTCGATGCCGCTGGTCATCCTGTCGACCTTCGTCTTTGTGCTCGCGATCGTCGCCGGCTGGAAGACCGAGAAGCTGCCGCGCGGGTTCTTCGCGCTCATCCTGCTGCTGGAAACCGGCGTGCTCGGGTCGTTCCTGGCGCTCGACTTCCTACTCTTCTTCGTCTTCTTTGAAGTCTCGCTGCTGCCGATGTATTTCCTGATCGGCATCTGGGGCGGGGCGCGTCGTGAATACGCTGCCATCAAGTTCTTCATCTACACGTTCGTCGGCTCGATCGCCATCCTCGTCGCGCTCATCGCGATCTGGCTGTCGACCAAGTCGTTTGACCTCATCGCATTGCCTTCGCTCATCCGCGATTCATCCCTCACCAGCACCGCCCGCACCACGCTTTTCCTGCTGATCTTCGGCGGGTTTCTGGTCAAATTGCCTGCCTTCCCGCTGCACACGTGGCTGCCCGATGCCCACGTCGAAGCGCCCACGTCCATCAGCATGATCCTCGCCGCCGTGCTTTTGAAGCTGGGGGGGTACGGACTGCTGCGGATCACGCTGCCGCTGTTCGCTGATCAGGCGATTCAGCTCTGGTGGGTGCTGGCGGGGATCGGCGTCTTCTCGATCCTGTTCGGCGCGCTCTGCGCACTCGGCCAGACCGATTTCAAGCGGCTGGTCGCCTACTCGTCGGTCTCCCACATGGGCCTGGTTCTCCTCGGGGTTGCCATGATGACCCCGGCGAGCATCGGCGGGGCGATCTTCATGATGGTCTCGCACGGCATCACCAGCGCGGCACTGTTCTTCATCGTCGGCATCATCTACGACCGGGTTCACCATCGCGAAATCGCCCGCATGGGCGGCATCGCCACGTCCATGCCGGTCTATACGCGCCTCAGCGCGATCATCATCTTCGCCAGCCTCGGTTTGCCGGGCATGTGCGGGTTTGTGGGCGAGATCATGGTGCTCATCGGCACGTTCGGCGCGACCAAGTACGGACCGATCGCTGGCGAATCGGCGGCGTGGCAAATTTGGACGCTCGGCGGGCTCGCCACCTTCGGCATCGTGCTGACGGCCGGGTACATGCTCTGGACGCTCCAGCGCGTCTACTTGGGCGTGCCGCGCCCGGAGATGAAGGCGTTGCCCGAGATGGACCGGCGTGAGCTGATCGTGCTGTGGCCGCTCAGCGTGCTGGCGATCGTGCTGGGGATCATGCCGTGGGTGCTGGTGCTGGTGTTCAGTGAGACGACGGTCGAGGCTTTGCTGAAGGTGCTTTCGTGACCGACCTGCTCGCCGTCTCTGCTCCGATGATCCCGCAGGGGCGCGACTTTGTCGCGCTCGAAGGGGAGATCGCGCTGGCGCTGGGCATCGTCGGCGTATTGCTGGCCCCGTTCTTTTCCGTTCGCCGATCCAATCTCGTCTCGGGCGGGATCGCATTGCTTGCGATCGTCGTTGCGTTCGTCCTCACCTTGCGGCCCAAGCCTGAAAGCGGTTTCGCGTTCCGCGAGTTGCTCCTGCTCGATCCCGCCAGCCTCTTCTGGGAGCAGGTTCTGCTGATTTTCATGGCCGGCGTCGTGCTGCTCTGGTTTGTCACCACGCGCCGGGCGCTGAAGGAAGGCGACGGCCCGGAGTTCTTCACGCTTCTGCTCGCCTCCACCGCCGGCATGATGCTGATGGGGCAGACGACCAACCTGCTCTTGATCGTGCTGGCGACCGAGATCGCGTCGATGCCCAGCTACATCCTCGCCGGCTTCCGTAAAACGCGCCGCAACGCCGCCGAGGGGGCGCTCAAGTTCGTCCTGTTCGGCGCGGTCTGCACCGCCATCATGATCTACGGCTGCTCACTCCTGTACGGCACGCACGGTTCGCTGTCGGTCGATGCGATCGCCGCCAGCATCAAGGCCGCGGGCACGGTCCCGCTGACGACGGTCATCGGACTGATCGCGGTGTTCGCCGGGCTGCTGTTCAAGATCTCCGGCTTTCCGCTGCACTTCTGGGCACCGGATGTGCTGGAAGGCACGTACGCCGACGTCGCGGTGTTTCTGTCGGTCGCCAGCAAGAGCGCGGGGATCGTGCTGCTGGCCCGGCTGGCGACGGTTCTGGCGCCGGCGCACGAGGGCTTGCAGCACGGCATGGGCATCGCGATCGCTGCCGTCAGTGTCGCTTCCATGATCGTCGGCAATCTCGGTGCCCAGCAGCAAACCAGCGTCAAGCGGATGCTCGCCTACAGTTCGATCGCCCACGCCGGCTACATGATGGGTGCCGTCGCGCTGCTGATGCCCATGCACATCACCGAAGCCATGACGGTCCTGGGCATTTACCTCGCGATCTACCTGTTCATGCAGCTTGGCGCGTTCGCGGTCGTCGGCGAGGTCGAAACCGCCACCGGCTCCGATCGGATCGAAGCCTTCCGCGGCCTGTCGATCCTCTCCCCACTGTCTGCCGCCGCGCTGGCGGTGGCGATGCTGTCGATGATCGGCATTCCCCCGTTCGGCGGGTTCTGGGCGAAGCTGAAGGTCATGCTGCTGCTCGCGCAGGTCGGCGGATGGTGGTGGGTGGTGGTGCTGTCGATCGCGATCAACTCCATCATTTCCGTCGGCTTCTACGGCCGCGTGCTGCGCGCGATGTACCTCGAAAAAGCCCCCGACCCTCCCGCCCGCTACGCACTCCCCACCGGCCTCATCGGCCTCGCCTGCGCGATCGCACTCCTCGCCACCTTCATCTTCCTCGCCCCCCTCGAATCCACCAGCACCCGCCTGGCCGACCAACACCGCGCCGCCGCGCCGGCAAAGTAACCCGCCGCTCCACCCCCGTAGGGTGCGTTTCAACCACTACTGTCCGGCATTTCCGAACTTGAAAAACTAACACAATCTTAACTTGCGCTCCCGGCCGCGGTCTGGCATCCTTGGCGGCGTGGACGACAAGGATGGCGAAAAACTCCACTGCATGCGGATCGTACGCATGCTCC
>JBBQQZ010000010.1:0-23057 GCA_038215325.1 Tepidisphaerales bacterium
CGCAGCGCACGCCGATTATTTCTGCAAGGATTTTCGACCGATTCATTAAGCTGCATTCACGTGGATCTCACCCGCATTTTAGGTCGACACGTCTTCCCACTTCAGCTACCGTTTAGCCGTTGCGGATCGCTGTGTTTGCGACCCGCGCGGAGTTGTCTGGAAAAGAAGGAGTCTCTCATGCGTCTCAAAGCCACCGCACTTCTCGCCGGCACGTTGCTTGCGGCCTCGCCTGTTCTCGCGATCGATCAAGCCGAAAAATGGGAGCTTCAGCTCCTCGGTGCCGGCACGAGCGATAACGAATTCGAGCAAGGCGGATTCACCCTCACCGGCCAGCTCGGTTACTACTTCACCGACCAGTGGCAGGTCGCCGTTCGTCAGAGCGGCAACTACACGGACTCGGGTGAGTCCAGCAGTTGGTCCGCCGCAACGCGCGCCGGCGCGTTCTACCACTTTAACTATGCCGACGACCAGGTCTGGGTGCCTTACCTGGGTGTCAACCTCGGTTACATCTACGGCGACGCCGTCTCCGACACCTTCGTCGCCGGGCCTGAGCTGGGCATTCGTTACTTCGTGAATAGCACGACGTTCATCAGCGGCTCGATCGCGTACGAATTCCTGTTCGACGACGCCGACGAAGCCGACGACACCATCGACGACGGCCAGTTCGTCTACGGCGTTGCCATCGGCTTCCAGTGGTAGCCGCAACCTGATCCGTTTCTCCCTCCCTCGCGTGGCCGGCCGATCGAAAGATCGACCGGCCACGCTGTTGGAGGGTGCAATCCGACCCCCGCTCGATGCGCCCCGCCGTAGCGCCCCCCCTTCCGACGCAACCGCATCACCCCACCCCAAAACCCCGCGCTTCGCCCTGCACGCCCTATCGCCT
Organism: Tepidisphaerales bacterium; assembly: GCA_038215325.1. Classification (GTDB taxonomy): domain Bacteria; phylum Planctomycetota; class Phycisphaerae; order Tepidisphaerales; family Tepidisphaeraceae; genus BPJO01. The sequence goes on from JBBQQZ010000010.1 coordinate 884, forward strand.
CCGGTTGACCGCACCGCGGGAGCAAAGCGCTCCGCTGCACGTCACGGCGAACCCGGCGGCGATCCGAACGGGCCGATCCGAACGGGCGGCCTTAAGGGGTTGAAAGTGGTCTAACGAAGCGATTTGCGGATACGACTGCCGAGCCCTCTAATGAAACCTGTGATGCACAAACCCGAACTGGAACAGATCGTTCGAGAAGCTGTCGCGCGACACCTGCACGGCGAGCGCGTGAGTACGGGCGAATCCTCTCCGGCAACGGCGGCCGCTGCGGTGCTCGTTGCAAAAGGGCGTTTGGAACTCCGATCCTTTCCCATTCGGGCGATCGGCGACGACGAAATCCTGCTCCGCGTCGAAGCGTGCGGCATCTGCGGGACCGACATCCACTGCTACACCAATGATCCCTTCGGGCTGTGCCCGGTCGTGCTCGGGCACGAAGGCACCGGCCAGGTGGTGGCGATCGGGAAGAACGTCATCGCCGATTCCGTCGGGCACCACGTCAAGGTCGGCGACCGACTCGTGACCAGCATTATGGAAGTCGGCGACAACTGCCTGATCGCCAAGTACAACCCCGCCAAGGCGAATCTGTGCGACGACCTGAAGATTTACGGCCTACTCCCCGATGAACCGGACAACCATCTCAATGGGTACTTCGCGGAGTACATGATCGTGCGCAGAGGAAGTACGTTTTTCGTCGCAAACGACCTGCCCGCCGACCTGCGCTGCCTGATCGAACCCGCGGTGGTGTGCGTGCATGCACTCGAGCGGGCACGGCAGGCGACGAGTCTGATCAGCTTCCGCTCGCGCGTCATTGTGCAGGGTTGCGGCCCGATCGGGCTGCTGATGGTGGCAGCGGTGCGGGCGGCGGGGGTGAACAACATCATCGCCATCGACGCCAACGAGGATCGGCTCGCGATGGCCAAACGACTCGGTGCCGACCACGCGCTGAATGTAAAGGCGATCGGTGGCATCGGGCCGCTGTCGCAGGTGGTCGGCGATCTGACGCAGGGACTTGGGGCGCACTTTGCGTTCCAATGCACCGGCGTACCGGCCGCGGCGCGAGACCTGTTCCGACTCGTGCGTCGAGGCGGCGGGATCTGCGAAGTCGGCCACTTCGTCGACGCCGGTGAATGCTCCATCAATCCGCATCACGACCTGTGCCGCAAGGAGATCACGCTCGTGGGCAGTTGGGTCTACAACAGCTTCGAGTACCCCAACGCGTATCATTTCCTCCAGCGTGCCCTTGCCATCGGCCTTCCCGTGCGCGAATTGGTCACGCACCGCTTTCCGCTCGATCGCATCGAAGAAGCCTTTCAGATGGCGATGAGCGGGCGCGGGATCAAGGTGCTCGTCGAGGCACGTCGCGGAACGGATTGAAGTACGTCTCTGACGCACCGGCCGCGAATTGGTGCGTCGAAGACGCACCCTACGAGGCTCCCTCCAAAAAAACCGCGCTGCGCCCCGCACTCCCTGTCGCTTCCGGTTAGCCACGACGCGCAGCGGAGCGCTCCGCTGCGCGCGGCTAACCTGACGGCGATCCGAATGCGCCGATGCGGACGGGCAGTCCTAAGGCGTGCGGTGTGATGAGTGGACCGTCCCATTCCCGGACGTGGTGACGGAGTGGCTGGTTCTTTGCAGTCGCCTCGCGAATCCGTAACATGTCGTGATGAATCTTCGGCCCGGTATTCCGCTGTTTCGTGAGGTGGAGGAGTTGCAGCGCGACCCTCTGTATGCCGAGCATACGGCGTGGAATCAAGCGTTTCTGGACCGCCATGGCAAGGCCCTTGAAGGGTACGGCAAATTGTGGGGGCAGAACCCATTTCAGATGTGGTCCAGGCGGTGGGAATATCCGTTTGAGGCGCAGAAAGTGCTCGATTTCGCGGCCACGCAAGGGGAGCGGCCTCTCAAGATGCTGGACGGCGGATCGGGCGTAACTTATGTCCCGTATTACCTTTGTGAAAAAATCCCGACCCTCTCGGTGGTCTGCTGCGACACTAATACGTCGTACGCCCCGATGTTCGCCGCGATCAATAAAACGCTGGGGACCGAGCGGGTGACGTTCCAGGAGGCGATGCTCCAGAAGCTGCCTTACGAAACCGGCGGTCTGGATGTCGTCTGCTGCATCTCGGTGTTGGAACACACGTCGAATTACGGGGAGATCGTGTCGGAATTCGCACGGGTATTGCGGCCCGGCGGGTTGCTGGTGCTGACGTTTGACCTGTCGCTGGACGGCAAGTTCACGCTCGCCAAACCGACGGCGGCGGAACTGCTGGGTAGGGTGCTGGACAAGTTCGACGTCCTTGAAGGGCTGGACCCGCAAACGGAGCTGCCCCGAATGGACAAGCATGACGAGGTTCTGACGACCGATCGCGTGAAAGCGACCGAGCCGGAGCTGTTGCCGTGGCGTTTCCCGATGCTCAAAGGCCTGCACGACCTCGCCACCGGGCATGGTTGGACGGGCGGTTTCCGCAGCAAGGCGGTTTTCTGCCTGAGCGCGGTTCGGAAGTAGGGTGCGTCTGTGACGCACCGGCCGCGAAATGGTGCGTCGAAGACGCACCCTACTAGACCCCTCGGAAAGCGTTTATGGCATTGATCGGCGGCGGGACCCCTCTTGGCTATGCGAATGCGGATACGCCGCGCGCCCAGATCACGGATTTGATCCAGCCGCCGGAGCATGATCGCAAGCTGGTGTGGCGGTGGTTTTTCGGGTTGGCGAGCGTGCTGCTGGTGGTTTACGCGGTGCTCCAGAATCCGTACTGGGTGCCGGGCGGGGACAGCGATTTTTATGTCGCGATCGCACGGAACCTGGCGCTGGAGGGCAAATACGAATACAACGGCCTGCCGGTCGCGATCAGTCCGCCGGGCTGGCCTTTGGTGATGGCGGCGGTGCTGAAGGTGTCGCCGACGTTTTTGGCGCTCAAGCTGACCACCATGCTCTGCATGTGGGGGTCGCTGCTGATCGGGTACTTCATCGCGTTGCGTTTCGCCCCGCCGCGCGTTGCGGCGCTTTCGGTGGGGCTGGCGGGCGTGTTAATGCCGGTCTACTCGCTGACGTACTTCCTGCACAGCGAAGGTCTCTACTGCCTTGCGAGCGCGGCGGCGATGCTGCTGGCGTTTCGGGTGCGGGAGAAGCGGGGGCGGTATCTGGAAGCGGGCTTGCTGGTATTGATGTGCGTGGCGATCCCGCTGGTGCGTTGGGCGGGGGTGTTTCAGTTATTACCGATCGTCGCGGTGCTTCTGAGCGGCCGCTGGACGTTCAAGGGGCAGAGAAGGCAGTGGCTGCTGGTGCTGGTGTGTACTGTCACGATTTTCGTCACCTGGCTGGGCACGCGCTGGTCGCTGGAACTGACGGCCGAGCAGTTGAAGGCGCTGAAAGACGCCGGCGGGTCGTCGGTAATGGATATCGAGAGCGGCGACGAAGTCATCCCGACCGATTCCGCCAGCGTCGTGGTCGTCCCCATCACCACGACCGACGATCACACCATCTACGAAGAATACGGCCAGCGGTTCGTTCGTTCGGGGAAGTGGTTTAGCTGGCTGCTGTGGCAACCGACACGTTTCGCCGGGCCGCTGGACAAGTGGCTGGATTCGGGCGTGTCGCTGTTGGGTTGGGGCGTGATCGGCGTGCTGGCGTACGTGTCGATCGCACGGGTGATCAAAGGCGACCTGCTCTGGTTCTTCCTGGCGATCTACTGCGGCGGACTCTGCCTGAACTGGCCGAACCCGAATGCCCGGTATTTTGTGCCCGTGGCGCCGCTGATCATCTTAGGGATATTGATCGCGATCCGCACGGCATCCGACGCGTTGCCGGCGCGCAGTTTTGACTGGGGCAAGTGGGTGCGGCGCACGTTCGTCTACTCGGTTTTGCTGTGCAATGTCGCGATGTACGGCACCGACGCGATCGTGATGCGGTCCAGCCGGTTTTACGACGATTTTGAGGCCGGGCAGCACAAGGACCTGGTCAACATCGCCCACTACCTGATCAACCTGACACCGCTGCCGCAAAACATCGCCACCCTGCCGGCGACAACCAACGTCGCCACCCAGCGGTTCGCGCCGCGCGACGGCGAGGTGATGATCAACGAGCGCTACGAAAACCTCGGCCGCATCCGCTTCAGCAAGGCGGGCATGCGCGCGATGGTGCTGCTGACGAACGTGAACATCAAACCGCTGGACAAGAGCCTGTCGCGCAATATCGACCCGGTCGATCCGGCGACCAGCGAGTTCGGGAAGCGCTTCCCGACGCGCATGATCAAGTTCGTCCGGCGCAGCCGCGCCGACTGGGTGCTGATCCAAAGCCCGGCGATCCCGTGGCGGGTGTGGCACTTCCGCGTGCCGATGGAGTGGTACGAACGCTTCACCAAAACCCCCGGCCGCCCCCCCTCCGGCGGATGGACGCTCTATCGCCACGACCCCATCGAAGGCGACCTCATCGCCGAACCCGTCCCCGGCGTCGATGGCTGGCCGACAAGGGTTCCGGGAATGTGAAGAGAATGATGAAGTATGAATGATGAATGTTGAAACAAGACAATCTCCGTCGCCGGGCACTTCCTCCTTCATCATTCCTCATTCATCATTCTGCGCCGTCATTCCCTTCGTCGCCGGCATCGGTAACGCGTTGATGGCCGAGCCGATGGTCAGGCAGTTGCGGGAGGCTAGCCCTGAGGCGCGAATCGTCGCGATGGCGATTTCGCAGCCGATCGCCGAAGTGATGCGTCGGGTGGCGGGGGTGGAAGTCGTTGTCACAGGATCGGGGATCAAAAACCTGCTCGCGGGCGTGAAACAAACCCGGGCGCTCAAACCCGACGTCTATCTCGTCCCGTTTCCTTCCAATCGATGGCAATACAACGTTCTGGCCAAGGCCAGTGGCGCGAAGCAGGTGGTCATACACGGGTATCCGATCGGCAACGTTTCGGCGCTCGGCTTCCTGCATTCCGATCGTGTGCCGGCGGTGCGCGGAATCCATGACGTGGATCAGAATTTGCGGCTGCTCGATAAGTTGGGCATCGCGCCGCGATTGATGGATGCACCGCGGTTTCAGATCACGGAGGAAGACCGCGCGCAAATGGCGAGCGTGCTTCAGCACGCGGGAATCGCCAGCACTTACGTCGTGATGCACGCCGGCAGCGCCCGGACGATTCTCGCCGAGGCGAAGCGCTGGCCGGAGGCGAGCTATGCGAAGCTGGCCGAGGCAATCCGGGATGAAACCGGGCTGACGGTGCTGATCGTCGAAGGCCCGGACGAAGCGGGCGTCACTGACACCATTATGTCATCGATCGCCAACCGCGCGCGGATCGTCGCGACCCCCCTGCGCGGCAACCTGGGTGTGGCGGCGGCGCTGCTGGAAAGGTCTGAATTCTACGTCGGCACCGACAGCGGCTTGGCGCACCTCGCCGCCGCAGTGGGGAAGCGGGCGGTGACGCTCTTTGCCCCGGCCGACCCGGATCGGGTCTGTCCGTTCGGCAACCGCGACCTCGTCGTTCAACCGCCGGGGCTGGCGGAACTGGCGTTCCTGTATCCGTGGGAATCGACGAAACCGAAAATGCGCCCCGGCTGCGTCGGGCAGATCAAGCGGATCACGGTCGATCAGGTGATGGCGAAGGTGCGGCCTCTGGTCCCCTCTCCCTCCGAAAGAGGGCTCAGGTGAGGACGCGTGCCATGAACGAAAGCGATCTTACGCCGCCAGCACCCTCTCCCCTGCCCTCTTCCAAAGGGAGAGGGAGGAAGAAGCTCATCGGCGTCGTCAAACTCGTCTTGCTCGCGCTGGTCTTCGGGCTCGTCGGCTATGCGCTTTGGAAACAGTGGCAGAAGATCGATTTTTCGCAGGTGACGATCCGGCCGGTTCCGCTGGTGTTGTCGCTGGTGGCGCTGGTGGGGGTTTCGACGGTGCAGATGATTTCGTATCGCACGTTGCTCGGCGCTTACGCGCACGCGCCAACGTGGCCTCAGATGCTGGCGGTGGCGTGGGTGCCGCCTTTGGGGAAATACATCCCGGGGAAGGTCGCGGCGCTGCTGGCGGCGATGTCGATGCTGAAGCGCTTCGCGATCCCGACCGCGGTCGCGGTGTCGGTGGTGCTGGTGCTGGACGGGCTGGCGGTGATCGCGGGGCTGATTACCGGAGCGCCGCTATTGATGTGGAAGCCGGTTCGGGATGTGGCGCCGTGGGCGTGGATGGTGTGCATTCCGGTGGTGATGGTCGGGATCGTCTGCCTCTGGCCGAGCGTGTTCGGACGATTGGTGAACTTCCTGCTGCGAAAGATGAAGAAACAGCCCTTGCCCAAGATGCCGCCAGCGAGCCAGTACGTGATCCCGGTCTGCTGCGCGTTTGGACAATGGGTGCTGGCGGGGATTTCGCTGATGTGGATGGCCGAATCGGTCACCGGCAAGCCGATGTGGCATGATTTGCCGATCCTGATCAGTTTCGCGGCGCTGGCGCAGACGATCGGTTATCTCGCGCTGTTCGCCCCCGGCGGGATCGGCGTGCGAGAGGCGATATTGCTGGCGGGCCTCACCCCGCTGCTCGGCCCGCTCGCAGCGATCATCGTGCCGATCCGGGCGGTGGCGCAGATTCTAGTCGACGTGATTCTGGCCTGCTTCGGCGGGATCATTCTCCGGCGCGAAACCAGGCGTGTGGCGTGATGATACGGTTCGTGCGTGAAGCCCGCGCGGAGAATGCCGTGTAGCTGCGACGCCTGCGTCGCCCATTTGTTGGTCACATACGCAGAAATGGGCGACTACAGGCGCGTGGATCACCCACGATCCGTATGAGTGTATCGTGAAAAGATGGCGAGTCTTTCACGCCACACTCCTCACGCCACACGTATCATTCCTCTCCGTCATTCACTTCCTGCAACCGATACCCCACGCCGCGGACGGTGTGGATGAGCCAGTTGGCGTCGCCGAGCTTTTTGCGGATGGCGGTGATGTGGACGTCAATGGCGCGGTCAGTGACAAAGACGTCGGTGCCCATCGCCTTGTCCATCAACTGATCGCGCGATAATACCCTGCCTCGCGCGGTGACCAGTGCGGTAAGCAATTTGAACTCGGTGAGCGTCAGGCGGATGCTCTCGCCATTGACGGTGGCTTCGTGTTTTGACGAATCGATCGACAGCGGACCGGCGCGGAGCAGGTTGCCCGGTTCGTCGCTGGAAGCGCCGGAGGACGGATCGAACCGGCGTAGGACCGTCGTCAGCCGCGCCAGCAGGATTTTCATGCTGAACGGCTTGGTGACGTAATCATCGGCGCCCAGCGTCAGGCCGACGACGACGTCGGTCTCTTCGCTCTTTGCGGTCAGCATCACCAGGGGCAGCTTGGCGGTGCGGGGGTCGGCCTTGAGACGCCGGGTGACTTCCGTGCCGTCGAGGCCGGGCATCATCAGATCGAGCAGGATCAGATCGGGCGTTTCGCGCTCCGCCAGATCCAGCGCGTCGATGCCATTGTGCGCGGTCAGAACGTCGTAGCCGTTGCGCTTCAGGTTGAAGGCGATCATCTCGGCGATGTCCTTCTCGTCGTCAACGACCAGAATCTTCTTTTTCACTTTGGTCCCGTTTTGAATCCTCGGCGGCTCGACGGTCTTGGTCATGCGATCTCCGGATATTGCCCTGAAGCATTCCAACCGCTCAAGAAACAGAGTCAATACGCTAGCACAGACTTAACAATGACCATACGTTATGTTAGCACATCCCGTTTCATTCTAAAGGCCTCGTCGTTTAAGCTGGGAACATGGGCGACCTGCTGATTCCGACCAAGCTCGCGTTGAAGAAGGATTCGGACCTGTCGGTCACCTGGCCGGACGGGACGGTGAGTGTCTACCCCATCGCCTACCTCCGATCCCGCTGCCCGTGCGCCACCTGTAAGACGCTTCGCGAATCTCAGCAGAAGTCGCGCTTGACCGTCCTTCCAACTAATTTCGTCTCCGGACCCATTACAGTCGTAAAGGCTGAAATGGTCGGGAATTACGCGATTCAGATTGGGTGGTCCGATAACCACGGTTCGGGCATTTACTCGTTCAGCTATCTGCGTGAAATTGCGCCGCCCCAGAATGCGTGATTTGTGACGGATGTAACGGTGCATCTCGATTCGCCCGATGAAGAACCCAGAGGCCATCACCTCGTCGGAATTCAGGGCAGATTATGCAGAGCACGCTGCACGAGACATTAAGCAGGCTGTTAACCGCGATGGAACGGGTTGTCGGCGCTCGGGCCTACGTGCTCCTGCGGGCCGGGCGGTTCGCGCAGTTGTGCGACGCCAGCCAGGCGGTCCTGCACTCGATCCCCAGCAACGCCATCGACGCCGTCACCTCCCCCACGCTCGCCAGCACGTCGGCAGAGCACCTCAAGGGGCTCAGTGAACGCGTGAACGCCTGCGATCTCACGCTCTGGCCGATCCCCGGGGCTTCCGGGCAGACGCTGGGGTTGTTCTGCATCTCTGCGATCAATCTGCCCGAATCCGTGAAGCCGGTCATCGAATCAATCGCCCAGACGCTCGGCGTACTGATCGACTCCCTCGACTGCGCCAGCCTGCACGCGATGCGGTCGCTGCACGATCCGCTGACGCACTTGCCCAACCGCGCGATGTTCATGGAGCGTCTGACCGACGAACTGGCTGCGGCGCACCGCACGAACAACCGCGTGGGCGCGCTCACGATAGATATCGACGGCTTCACCGAGATCAACGACACCCACGGGCGGGCCTTCGGCGACCGGGTGCTCCAGCGGATCGCCGCCCGGTTGCACCACGCCGTCCGCCGCTCCGACCTGCTGGCACGACTCAACGACGACAAGTTCGGACTCATGGCGGTGCAGCTCAATGACCAGCCCGAAGGCGCCCACGTCGCGTCGCGGCTGCTCAAGGTGATCAACCAGCCGATGGAAGTTGACGGCATTCCGCTGACGCTCTCGGCGTCGGTCGGGATCGGCGTCTTCCCGTGCGACGGCATCGACGCCGAAGCCCTGCTCAACAGCTCACACGCCGCCATGCACCGCGCCAAGATCCGCGGGGCCAACCAATTCGAATACTTCACCCCGCAGATGAACGCCGAAGCGATGGAACGGCTGGAGCTTGAATCGCGCCTGCGCCTGGCGGTCGATCGCAACCAACTGCTGCTGCACTACCAGCCGATCGTCGATCGCGACGGGAAGATGACCGGCGTCGAAGCGCTGGTCCGCTGGCAACACCCCGACCACGGCCTGATCTCACCGGCGAAGTTCATTCCGATCGCAGAGCAGACGGGGTTGATCGTCCCGATCGGCACATGGGTGCTAAAACAGGCCGCGCAACAGGCGGCGATCTGGGCGCTCGCCGGGACGCCCTTGCGCGTGAACGTCAACGTCTCGACGCTCCAGTTCGGCAAATCCGACTTCGTCGCGATCGTCCACGACGCATTGCAGCGCTCGGAACTGGACCCCAGCCTGCTCGAACTGGAACTGACCGAAAGCGTCTTCATCATCGACGAAGGCGAGATCGCGCGGAAACTGGCGCTCCTGCGTGAATCGGGCATACGGATTGCGATCGACGACTTTGGCGCGGGGTATTCGAACCTGTCGCGCCTGCACAACCTGCCGATCGATACGCTGAAGATCGACCGGGCCTTCGTCAGCGAAATCACCGCCAAAAATTCCCCGACCCCGCTGCACCACCGCACCGCCGTGCTTAGGGCGATGGCGACCTTGGGCAACAGCCTGGGCCTGCGCCTGGTGGCCGAGGGGGTCGAGAGCGAGGACGAGGTGACGTTCCTGAAACGCGTCGGTTACGAGGCGATGCAAGGCTACTTCTTCGCCAAACCGATGCCCGCCGACCAGATCCCCGCGATCATGCAGAAGCTGGGGCTCGCGAAACCGACGCGGCGCCTGCCGCTGGGCGCAGCGGCGTGACCCTAAGCGGAGCGCCCGCTTCGCGTCGCGGTTAACCCGTTGCCTTCAACGCGCTTCCCATTCGCGCAACTTCACGGCAAGATGCCGCCAAGCAGGGAGCACGTTCGTTGCAATACTATTACTCACTCGACGGCAATCAGCGGCAGGGTCCGGTCTCGCTTGAGCAGCTTCGCGCCGCTGGCGTCGGGCCGGAGACGACGGTCTGGCGCGAAGGCATGGCGGACTGGTCGGCGGCGAAGGACGTGCCGGAACTGAGCGGACTGTTCGCCCCGCCGATGACCACCGGCGCTCCGCCGGTGCGGGTGCAGTATCAGACGCCAACCTCACAGCAAGGCACCAACGGCCTGGCGATCACCAGCCTGGTCGTCGGGATCGTGGGCCTGGTGCTCACGCCGTGCATCAGCTTCCTCGCGATCGCGCCGGCGATCCTGGCGATCATCTTCGGGCACGTCTCCCGAGGGCAGATCCGGCGCGGACAAGGCACCGGCGCGGGGTCTGCACTGGCGGGGCTGATTCTCGGGTACGTCACAACGGGGCTTTTGCTGCTGTTCGTTGTGCTCTTCGTGTTCCTGTCGTTCCTCTCCCCGCGATCAACGATCTTCGCCCCCGCCACCCCGTCGCAGCCCTCCGTCCCCGCGACCGTGCCGGTGATGCCAAAGTTTCCCCAACCCAAGCCGTTTCCGACGACGTTTCCGTCACGGTAGCGTGTCGTCCGTTGATCGGCCGGGCGATTTGCCGACAATCGGACGGATCAGGGAGCGATGGCAGTGCAATATTACTATTCTGACAATGGCGCAAATCAGCAGGGACCGGTCACGCTGGATCAGCTTCGCGAAGCCCGCATCCAGCCGACCACGCTCGTCTGGCGCGACGGATTGCCGAGCTGGGCGCAGGCCCAGACGCTTGCGGAACTGGCGGAACTTTTTGCCCCGCCGGTGGTGCAAGGGGTCATTGAGACGCCCCAACCGATGGAGTTGACGCCTCCCGCACAGCCGCAATATCAGCAGCAGGGGCAACTGCCTTATGTGAACTACCAGCCGACCGATCCTGCCGCTCAGCCCACCAACGGAATGGCGATGGCGAGCATGATCTGCGGCATCATCGGGATCGTGGGCGGGTGCCTGCTGATTCCGTCGATCCTGGCAATCATCTTCGGCCACATCGCGCGCGCCCAAATCCGCCGCGGCGAAGGCTCCGGCGACGGCCTGGCGGTCGCGGGGCTCTGGATGGGATACATCTGGACCGGGCTGATGGTGCTGGTCATCGTTATTTACATCCTCTTTTTCGTGGTCGCGATCGGCGTGGCGGCCACCGCAGCGGCGACGGCGCCCCGATCCTTCTGAAACCCCATGCGTACCACCCTCGCCAACGTCCGGTCCATCGTCGTCAAACTCGGCACGCAGGTGCTCTCCGATTCCGCCAAACGGCTGGACGCGGCGTATCTGAAACAAATCGCGCAACAGGTCGCGGAACTCCGTGCCCGCAAGATCAGCGTCACCCTCGTCAGCTCCGGTGCCGTCGGCGCGGGGATGGCGCAGCTCGGGCTCACCAAACGCCCCACCGATCTCCCCCGACTGCAAGCGGTGGCGGCGGTCGGTCAAAGGCGCCTGATGGACGTCTGGGCCGAGGCGTTCAAGCCGCATTCGCTGCACGTGGCGCAGGTGCTGCTGACGCGCGAGGACATCGATAAGCGGAAGCGGTTCCTGAACTTACGCAACACGATCCACGCCGCTCACGCGCTGGGCGCGATCCCCATCATCAACGAGAACGACACGATCAGCACCGACGAAATCGTCCGTATCAGTTTCGGCGACAACGACATCCTCGCCGCCAACGTCGCGGTGGCGCTGCGGGCGGAACTGCTGGTGATCCTGAGCAACGTCGACGGCGTGCTGGACGCCGACGGAAAATCCGTCCGCACGGTCGAAAAAGCCGAGGACGCTGCCGCGCTCGTGCGGACCGAGAAAAGCGCCCTGGGCAAAGGCGGGATGAACAGCAAATTTGAGGCCGCCCGCATGATGACCCGCGGCGGGGAAATGCTGGTGGTGGCGCACGGACGATCAGAAAACGTGCTGATCCGGCTGATCGCTGGCGAACTGCTCGGCACGCTGTTTTTGCCGCGTCGGAAGGATCGAACCAGCAGCCGCGCGCGGTGGATCGGTGCCGCGAGGCCGACCGGGCAGATTATCGTCGATGACGGTGCCGCCAAGGCGATCGTCGAGCGCAACGTCTCGCTCCTGCCCGCCGGGGTGTCGCGGATCGAGGGGGAGTTTGAGAAAGGCGACGTCATCGCCATCCAAACCTCGGACGGCCGCAAGCTGGCGCACGGGCTGACGAACTACTCGTCCGACGATCTTTCGAGCATTCGCGGAAAAAAATCCGCCGAGGTTCGCGCGATGCTCAAAGAGCGCGCGTACGATGAGGTTGTCCATCGGGACAATCTGGTCAAGCTCGTCTAAAGGAAAGACCGGACAATCACCGATTGCACTGATTGCACTGTTTAGGCTTTATTCCAATCTGTGAAATCTGTGGAATCTGGGGTTCCACAAACCCATACGGAGACAGGCATGTCACTGAAATCGCTGATCGAAACCGGAACGAAACTGTGGCTGGATTCGATCGATCCTGACCTGGTCAAGCAGAACTTTGAAGCCGGCGCGGTCGGCGCGACCAGCAATCCCATCATCGTCTCCGGACTCGTGAAGACCGGCCGATTCGATAACCGGATGCAGGCGCTGTTCGACAAGGGTTTGAGCGACGAAGAAGTCGCCTGGGCGGTGACCGATCAGCTCGTCAGCGAGGCGCAGGACGTTTTTAAGCCGATCTTCGACAAGACCGACGGCAACACGGGTTATGTGAGTTTCGAGCTGGATCCGTTGATCGAAGATTTCGACCTTGCGCTCCCGCACGAGGAGCGCGTTAAGCGGTACATCGAGCTGGGCAAAAAATGGGGCACGGGGCGCGGCAACCGGATGATCAAGGTGCCCGCCACCCCCGCCGGCCTCGACGCGATCGAATCGCTGGCGGCGGCGGGTGTTCCGCTGAACGTCACGCTCATCTTCTCCGAACGCCAGTACACCATCGCCCGCGACAACGTCTGGCGCGGCGCGCAGAAGCTGGCCGACAAGTCGAAGTTTAAGAGCGTCTATTCGATCTTCGTTTCCCGCGTCGATGTCTATACCGAAAAGCACATCCCCTCGCTCATCCCTGAAGCGCAGGGGCAGGTCGGCATCGTCAATGTGAAGCGCCTGTGGCAACTGAACCAGGCGTTTTGGAAGAGCAAAAACCTGCCGCTGGAGCAGGAGATCGTGTTTGCGAGCACGGGCACGAAGAAGCCGAGCGACCCGCCCGACAAGTACGTCGAAGCCCTTGCCGGCAGCGACATCCAGACCAATCCCCCCGGCACGAACGCCGCAGTCGACAAGCTGAGCAAAAGCTACACGAAGCAGATCGACAAGCTCCCGCCGGATGCGGTGTTGAAAGACATTGATGACAAGGTGGACGCCAAGGAGATGGAGCGCGTGTTGATGCTCGAAGGCCTGGAAAAGTTCGCCACGCCGCAGAAGCAGCTCATCAAAACGATCACCGGCAAGCGGCAGGCGCTGGTCGCCGAAAAATAGAATAGATGTAGCCGAAGATAAACCCAGATAAACGCAGATAAGGTCATTTCCTATCTGCGTTCATCTGCTTTTATCTGCGGCTCTTGTCTAGTCGAGGAACTGCGCGGTCGTGAACTGGACTGCGCCTTCGAACCAACCGTTGATGGTTTCGCGGCAACGGTAGACGGTGCAGTGGGTTTTGACGCGGCGGCCGTCGGGGAGGTCGAGTTCGACGAGCGCGCCGTAGCCGAGGGGGAGGCGCTGGCGGGTGATGAAGCCGAGGCCGCGGTCGTGGATGTCGCGGGTGTAGATCCGCGTCGGGCCGTCCAACGGGTTGTCGGCGAACAGCTTGAGTTCGGCGCACGTCCGATAGCTGTTGCGTGGCCCGCCACGCCGGTTCGCGCCGGTGCCCGATGGCCGCGCGGAGGCGGCTTCCATGGCGGAGAGGATCAGGTCGACTTCCGGCGGCCAATCAGTCGTGACGGCCTGCGATGCGGCGGTAGAAATCATCATCGTCTCCTGCGACACCAACTCCGGTGACACCGAGACACTACGATTAAATTCACCTACCAAACGCATGAAACTTCTCCTGATTGCGAACGTCCGATACTGCTGCCTCTCCCAAGTCGAATTGCGAGACGCTGAGATTCGCTAGAACGGGGGCGGTTCGCCGCGCTTCCACCAGTCGGCGTCGGCCTGGTCCTTCTTTTTCTTGTTGCTCCTGGGCTTGGGTTTCGGCTCTGCCTCTTGGTCCGACTCGCCTTCCCAGATATCCCCGGCCGGATCGATCTCGTCGGCGTCGGCGCTGGCGACCGACCCGTCGACTTTCACGATCGTCGCCAGTTGCGTGGCGAAAACCGAGGCGATCGTCTTCAGCATCACTTCGTCTTCATCGCGGTACGGGCACTTGCCGTCGCGGAACAACATCACCACCGCCAGCGATTCACCCAGATACGTGCAGGATGCCGACATCACCGTCTGCGCCGGGAGGACTTTGCGTTCCGCCGGCTGGAGGAGCTGGTTAAATTCCTGGTCGCTGAGGTGCATGAATCCTTCGCGCACGGTCGGCTGCACGAGCGACGAGTGCAGCGTTTCGATCACTTTCTTGTCGCCAACGACCGTGTACTTCATGTACGCGCCCAGTTCAAAGACGCTCTCATCGCCGGCGAGCCAGATCGCGATGTTGCTGTAGCCCGCTTCCTTCAGCAGCCAGTCCATCGCGTGGCAGAGCATCTGCTCAAGATCCTTCGATGAACTGATCGTCTTGCGGAAGCTGTCGCCCAGGCGCACGTCCAGCAACTGAGCGGCCACTTCGCCATAGGCTTGAATCAGATCGTTGCAGAGGATGTCGACCTTCTGGCTGACCGTATGCCGCGCCTTGTTCAGTTCGCGGACCGCGCTCTTAAGGCGGGTCAGACGCTTTTCATTGCGGGCGTTGATCGCTTGTTTCTGTAACGCATCCCGGACGTGGCCGTGGATCTGATCGGCGGTGAAGGGCTTGGGGAGATAGTCCATCACACCATGGCGAAGCGCGAAGATCGTGTGATCGACCTGCGGCTTCTGCGACATGAAGATGGCGGCGGCGTGGGGGCTGGTGAGCTTGAGTTCCTCGAGCAACTCGATGCCCGTGCCATCGGGAAGGTGGACGTCGGCGATGAGCAATTCGATCTGGTGCTTGGTGAGCATGCGCCGGGCTTCGGCCATGTCGCGGGCGACGTACATCTTGCACTTGATCGCCGGCGCGACGACATCGCGGAATAAATCGATCATGTCTGCCTCGTCGTCAACCACCAGAATTACCGGGTCGATCGACTTGGTCTTGCTATCTACTTCGGCAACTTGCATCTGTTCTCCCAATCCCATGTCCTAGGTCGCACGCTTCAATTTCGACGCGCCCGACTCATTCACCTGCGTCGCGGCCGGCAGGAGGAGGATGGCTCGCGTGCCGGCGTTGGGCTGGCTTTCCAGCCGCATCGATCCGCCGGAACTTTCGATCCATCGCAACGCCTTGGCCAACCCCATGCCAGGCCTTCGTCCAGCCTGCTTGGCGCTGAAGAACGGATCGCACGCATGTCTGAGCACGTGCTCTTCCATTCCGCAGCCGTTGTCACTAACCGTCAGCACCAGTTGCTGGCTGAAGCCGTCAAAGCTCGCCGCCAGCGTGATACGGCCGGTCTGCGGGTCGGTGGCCTGGATCGCGTTGATCACGATCTCCGCCAACGCCGACCCCATCTGCTGCCCATCCACGCCCGCGTCGGGCACATCCCCGACACGGACCTCAATCTGCCTATCGGCGATTTGGGTGTGCCCCTTAGCTTGTTCCAGAGCGGCATCGAAGAGCCCGGAAATGCTCGTCACGGTGGACTGCGGCGCCAGCGGTTTCGCGAAGTGCATCATCTCGGTGATGATGTTCGAGAGCGCCTGGCTCTTCTCGAAGATCAATTGCGCGCTCGATCGCTGCTTGGGGTCGGATAATGTCGCGGCCAGCAACTGTGATCGGCCGGAAATCACCGCGAGCGGGTTGTTCATCTCGTGCGCCGCGCCGGCGGCCATTTCGGCGACCGTGGTCAGCATCTTTGTGCGCACGATCTCGCTCTGGGCGCTCTGAAGACGCCGGTTGGCATCGGAAAGTTGTTCGGACAATGCCCGCGCTTCGTCACGAATCTGGCAGGTTCGCAGCGCCAGGCTCCACCCGCAGGCCAGAGCGTTGAGTTCGACGATCTGCGTGCTGAGGCGCTGGGCCTCGCCCGGATCGCCTCCCCACATCACCCCGCCGATGCATCCGCCATCGGCTTCGAGGCAGATCCAATAGCGACCTGTGCCCGCCAACCGAGGCGAGAACGCCTGGATCAGCCACTCCATCTCCGCGTTCACCGCCAGCACCGGCCCGTCGCCGGGGATCGGACGTTCCGGCGGACGCGCGTCGATCGCGACCTCGTCAGGCGAAACCATCTCCACCAAATGCGTCTGGATGAGGTGCCCGGTCCGATCGACCAGCGCCACCTCCGCAAACACCGCGCCCGGCGGCATCGAAAACACCGCCACCACCGGCGATTCCAGCACCGTCGCCGCAGTCTGCCCGATCGCGTGCATCACCACGCCGGGGGGCGCATCGGGACGCAGTTCGTTCTGAAAGTGCGCCAACGCCTCAAAATACTTCGCCCGGATCGAGAGCTTGCGGTTCTTCGACGCCAGTTGATCGGTGACGCGTGAGAGTTCCTTGTTCGCCTGCTGGAGCGCGTCGCGATACAACTCCTGCGCCTCCTGCGACGCCAGCCCCAGCGACCGGGCACGCGTTTCGACTTGATCGACCAGCTTCGCGTTCACGTTCTCGAGCTGCGCGGGCAAAAGCCCGAGCGAATCCAGAAGCATCGCGCGGGGGATCGGGAAGGTGTAGTTGCCGCTGTAGCCGAGGTGTTGTTCGCGGACGATGAGGTCGCCGAGCGTGACGAGATTGACCAGCCGGTCATTCCGCACCGAAGGCGGCAGCGCCGCCGGGAGCTGGCCGTGCAGCCAAATCGCGTCGCGCAGGGAGACCGGGAGTTGCCATTTTTCCGCAAGGCGCTTGCCGACGATGTTGTGATCGATCCCGATCACGTTCCGCTCGACGTCCCCGATATTCCCACGGATCATGTCGGCGGCATCGACGACGCGTGCGAACGACTTGGGCAACGCCGCATCCAACGCCATTTTGCCGATATCGTGCAGCAGCCCCGCGACAAACGCCTCCGCCGGCTCAACGCCGGCGGACTTGCCCCAGTTGTTTTTTAGCTCGATCGCCAGCAGTTCGCTGGCGCACCCCACCGCGATGCAATGTTTCCAAAATTCCGCACGCGAAAAAGTCGAGGTCGTCGGCCCGCTGGAAGTCTGGCTGTGCGGCGAAAACGTCGCAAACACCGACACCGCCAGCACCGCGTACCGAACGGCGTCAAACCCCAGCAGCAAGATCGCGCGGTCGATCGTCGTCACTTCGCCCGATACGCCCAGGTCGGCGCGATGGACGAGCTGGAGAATGCGAGTGGTGAGCGCCGGATCGGATTCGATGAGTTCGGAAACGTCCTTCACCGACGACGAATCACTCCCCGCCACCTGCAACACGCGCATGGCGATCGCCGGAAGCGTCGGGAGCTGATCGAGCTGCTGAAGAATCAGCCCGACGCGCGAGTTGGAAGTTGATGCCCCAGCGGCTTGCGACATGCCGTCTTTCTATGTGGCGTGGGCGTCTCGCCCGCGTTTGGAAAACAGGATGAACGCCAAGACGCCAAGGAGCCAAGAAGAAGAAAGAGTTGAACCGCAGATTGCGTAGATGACGCAGATTAGGAATCAGATTTTGTCTGCATCTGCGGAATCTGCGAAATCTGCGGTTCCTGCTTCTTGGCTCCTTGGCGTCTTGGCGTTCCTCTCATCACATACAACTCGCAACTCACCGCTACACAGCCAGCAACTCGCCGATGCGCTCGATCAATTTCTCGATGTTGAACGGCTTCTTCACGAAGTCGTCGGCGCCGGCCTTGCGGAGTTCGTCGATCTCGTCCTGGTTGACGACGCCGGAGACGATGATGATTTTGGTGTTGTTGAACTCTTCCTTGGCGCGGATGGTGCGGCAGACGACGTTGCCGTTCACGTCCGGGAGCATGTAGTCCAGGATAATCAGGTCCGGGCGGAACTCGTTGGTCACCATGCCCGCGTCGTAACCCGTCGAGGCCGTGCGGACCTCGAATCGGCCATCACGCTCGAGGACGTCGACGAACAGTTCCACGATTTCCGGGTCGTCGTCCACGACCAAAATCTTGCTCTTGCCGTTGCTGAGCTGGTCCGGCGGGATGCCGTTATCCCTCATGAAGGCCATCAGCGCATCCCTCGGAATGCGGCGGAACCGCGAGCCGGGGACGCGAAAGCCCTTCAGACGCCCGCTATCAAAACAGCGGATGATCGTCTGCTGGCTAACCTTGCAAATCTCGGCGGCTTCGCCGGTGGTGAAAACCGTCTTCATGTGAGCACCTTTGCTTACCCTATGCGTCAAACTCGGATAGCCCGGCATCGAGGGATTCTCTTCGCCTGCTTATCCATCTTTCCTATTTGAACATCGGGCAACGCACCCCGCAACTTGAAAGCCATACGTCGACATTGGGGGATTTAGGTAATTTGGGCGGTACAGGCCACGTCCGATAGGTTCAGGCTGGCGTGTCCACTTCGCTGAGCACGCCGGTCAGGTTCGACCTCCCGCATACCTCGATCGCTCCAGAAGCTGTCATGCTGAGGTACTCCGAAGCATCTACTCGACGCGTAAATGAGCGCGGATTCGCGGGTGCGAGTAGATCCTTCGGGGTACCTCAGGATGACGCTTGGCGACGTGCCGAGAAAATAGCAGAGTTTCTTCCAAAACGTTCGAAGGCGCGAGCGGTCCGTCGCTCGCGCCTTCGATGGTCTTGGAAGGAGAACACAAGTCTTTCGCCCCTACGACAACGCCAGCGTAGGTCGCTTGCGTTTTCGCAGGAGCGGGCGATTGGATCGATTAGGCGGCTTCGGCCTGGATGGCGGTGTCGGCGGTGTCGCCGCGACGGATGGCGGCCTTCTTGATCCGGCGCATCCGGCCGACGGTCTGCTGGTCGAGGCTGTGACGACGGGCCTGCTGGGTCTCGGCGATCTCCACCGCCTTGGCGGCGTCGGCAGCGTAGAGGTCGGCGCCGATCTCGTCGCTCAACCCCTCCGCCCGCTTGTAGATCCCGCCCGCGCACATGACCTGCATGTCCGGGCAGCTATTCACGTCGCGGAGGTAGTCGATCAGCTTGCGGACGTGCGGCACGCCCGAGGGGAGGGTGGCGAACATGACGAGCAGGTCGGGACGGAATTCGCCGATCATTTTGAGGATTTCGTCGTTCGGCACACCCCCGCCGCCGAAGCGGACGGTGTAGCCGGCGGATTCGAACAGGTCTGCGGTGATCTGCCCGCCGAGCTCTTCGGGTTCGGCGTCGCCGCAGAAGATAAGGACCTTGCGGTCATTCTGAGGCGCCATCGGCAACTTGGCGGCGAGCTGGTCGCAGATCTGGCGGTTCAGCCGCGTGCCCAGGTTCAACTGCATCTGGGTGATCTGGTCGTCCTTATACATCTGCTGGATGCCTTCCATCGTCGGCCAGATCAGCTCGGACAGCAGCGTGCCCGCCTGTGTGCCGGTGGCGATGACCTGATCGATCATCTCCCGCACCGCCTGGCGATCGCCGGCGAGCAGCAGGTTCATGTAGTTCTGGGCCAGTTTCGTGTTCGAGAGGGCAGGGGCAAAGCTCATTGGACGTCTCCGAAAAGGGTTCTAGGTTCACAAACCGATCCATCCATTCCCATCACCCGTCGGCATCCTTGCTTCCGGCGTCTCGTCACCCGCATGTTAATTTGGGTAACCCTGACAATAAAGAGATCGGAGATGCCCGTCAAGATTCTTTACCCATTTTAACAATGAGAGGTTCACCACGGAGACGCGGAGGCACGGAGAAACGCTTTAAGATGTTGATAGTAAATCATTTATAAATTCGAAAGGCGATCACTCTATGTTCCTCAATTTATCTATTTTAACTTTTTTCTCTCCGTGCCTCCGTGCCGCCGTGGTGCAATCCCCCGCCTGCGGCAAACTGTAACAGGATTTTTTAGTCTTTTTATGCTTGCATTGAGGCCTGGAATCGCCGATACTTTTTTCACCGGACTGATTAGTCCGCTTAACGTTGCGTGCCTTCCCGTGTGCCCCACACACTCGTCATCCCTCGGGCTAGTGTGTGGGGCTTCTTCGTTTCTGTCGTTCACTTCGCCTAGACTCTGGTCGATTCAATCCTTATGTCGAAGACGTTGACTATTGCGCTGTCGGTGATCGGGCTCCTGGGGCTGGGCGCGGGGCTGTTCGTGTGGTCAGGCCGCTTTGCGCAGACCGAGTTGCAGACCCACGCCGGCGAGCAGACCCGCCCGCGCGTGACCGGCACGCGACCGGCCGCCAACGAAACCAACGTCGCGCCCGTCACCGGCGTCATCGCC
This sequence comes from Tepidisphaerales bacterium, assembly GCA_038215325.1. Classification (GTDB taxonomy): domain Bacteria; phylum Planctomycetota; class Phycisphaerae; order Tepidisphaerales; family Tepidisphaeraceae; genus BPJO01. The sequence goes on from JBBQQZ010000010.1 coordinate 21,369, forward strand.
GAAATCACCCTCCCCACCACCGGCGCGGGCGTCAACCCCAAAACCCTCGACGCCGGCGTGCAACTCCTCCGCGTCAGCGACAACGCCATCATCCCCGCCCATCGCAACACCTCCGGCTCCGGCGACGCGGTCATCCTCAAGCCGATCGATCCGCTCGACAAAAACGCCGCCTACAAGCTCGTCATCAACGACCAGCTCAAAGACACCAGCGGCACCAGCTTCATCCCGCACACGATGACGTTCACCACCGCCAAGGACTTCTCCCTCAGCGCTTTCCCGGCCGCGTTTGAGAAGATCGAGATGGCAAACATGACCCTCGACCAGAACGCCTTCACCTCCATGGCGATCGGCCCGGACGGGCTGCTCTACGCCGGCACGTTCGCGGGCATTGTCTATCGCTACCAGATCAACGACGACGGCACGCTCGAACCGCGCTCGCCCATCATGACCGTCCTGCAACGCAACGGCGGGCCACGATTGATCACCGGGATCGCGTTTGATCCGGCGTCAACGAAAGACAACGCCATCCTCTGGGTCAACCACGGACAGATGGCCGTCACGCCCGAGGGCAAGCTGGAAGGTGCCGACGACTGGACCGGCAAACTCTCGCGGCTAACCGGACCCGATCTGTCGAACTACGAAGACGTGCTTATCCACCTGCCCCGCGCGTACAAGGACCATCTGAACTTCCAGATGACCTTCGGCCGGGACGGGGCGGTCTATTTCACTCAGGGCTCGCACACCTCCGTCGGCGACATCGACAAGAAATGGGCCTACCGCCCCGAGCGCAAGCTGTCGGCGGCGGTGCTGCGGCTGGACCTCACGAAAATCAAATCGCTACCGCTGGACGTCAAAACCGAAGAAGGCGGCACGTACGACCCCTTCGCTTCCGGCGCGCCGCTGACTGTCTACGCCACCGGCGTGCGGTCGGGCTTCGACCTGCTCTTCCACCGCAACGGCCATCTCTACAGCGGCGTCAACGGCGCGGCAGGCAACGAAGGCAACACCCCCGCGTCACCCGACGGCAAAATTCCCGCCGTCCGCGATCTCAAGCAGACCACCGACGACGTGCTGTTGAAAATCGAACCCAACAAATACTACGGCCACCCCAACCCCGCCCGCGGCCAGTACGTCCTCAACGGCGGCAACCCCACCGATCGCGCCGATCCAATGGAAGTCGCCGAATATCCCGTCGGCGTACAGCCCGATCCGAATTACGCGCAACCCGCATTCGTCTTCGGCAAAAACTTCAGCCCCAACGGATTGATCGAATACAAAGGCGCCCGCTTCAACGGCGCCCTCGACGGCTGCATCCTTGTCACGCGCTACTCCGACGGCAAAGACGTGCTCGTGCTGCGGCTGAACGAAAAAGGCGACGTCATCGAAACGATCGCCGGCATCGACGGCTTCACCGGCTTCACCGACCCGCTCGACATCCTGGAAAACGAAAAGACCGGCTTCCTCTACGTCGCAGAATACGGCGGCCGCAAGATCACGCTCCTGCGCCCGCTGGATGGAAAAACCAGCAACCAGACCCAACGCACCAAGGTCGGCGCAAGCGGATTCACGTCAACTGCGAACTGAACGGCACGACACTTGCTCGACGTCACATTGCGACGATCATCCATCCGATGCTTCGTCTTACGGAAGATGCCCAGGGCGTAACGATCGCGATCAAGGTCGTCCCCG